>NZ_JBEYZD010000068.1:0-49754 GCF_040645895.1 Streptomyces olindensis
ACCGTCCCTGTGTGGGACGGTGCCCCCCGGGCCTGGTGAGTGAGGGGGCGGGGCCGGGGGCGGGACCGGTGGCGGGCTACTCGTTCTCGTCGGGCAGGACGTCGTCGTCCTCCACCACGTGGACCGCCGCCTCCTCGGCGCCGGCCGCTCCGCCGTCGATGCCCACGTCGGACGCGACGGTCTCCTTCGTGGTGTCGGGGTGGGCGCCCTCGTCCGGGGCGACCAGGCGGCCGGCGCGGGCGGTGCCCGCCTCGGGGTCCACCGGTTCGCCGTCGCCGTCGGGGGTGTCGCCCACACCGTCCCCGGCCGGTTCGGCGGACACGTCGGGGACCTCCTGGGACAGCCGTTCGTCGAGGGTCTCGCCCTCGTGCTGCTCGGCGGCGGTGGTACCGCGCTTGGTGACGCCCAGGGGCTTCTCCGGCGGGGAGTAGCCCTCGTCGAGGGTGTCGTCGTAGGTCCGCTCGTCGACGGCGTCCTGCAGGTCCAGCGGCGCGGCGTCCTCCTGCTCCTCGTTGCTCCCGGTGGGCTGGTACGCGTCGTCCGCCATCGGTTCGGGGCGCATCGGTTCCGTGCCCATCACTTCTGCCTCCCTGTCGCGCTGCGTCGACTCGTCGGTCTCAGGTGCCCGTTCCGCGTTTCCCGTTACGCGGGCTCTAACCTCGGCCGGCGCCGGCCCATGACCAAGAGCGGTCAAAACCCGTGGCCGTCGCGGAGATTACCCACCAGTCAATCTTGAAAGCTCAAGGAGTGGGACTATCATCACTCGCACACTCGGTGTGACCGACTGCCGACTCAGGGCAGCGCGGTAACCACCGATGCCTTTCACGACCCTGCCCCGAGGCCACCCTCCTCGGTTCGGGGACCACTCCACCCCCCACTCCCCCACGCCGTGGGGACGGCATGCCCGCTCCCTCGTCGTGCACAAGTGAAAGCAGCGCATCCATGAGCATCAGCAGGGGCAGAGGGCTGCAGGCCAACGTCCTCGGCACGTTCGACACCGTGGTGATGGCGGTCGCGGGCAGCGCCCCGGCCTACTCGCTGGCCGCGACCACCGCCGTCCTGGTCGGCGCGGTGGGGCTGGCCAGCCCGGCCGCCCTGCTGTACTGCGCGATACCCATGCTGGGCATCGCGCTGGCGTTCAGCTACCTCAGCCGGATCGACGTCAACGCGGGCGCCAGCTACTCGTGGGTGGGGCGCACACTCCATCCCTTCCTGGGCTTCATCAGCGGCTGGGCGCTGGTGATATCGGCGACGATCTTCATGGTGGCCGGTTCGCTGCCCGCCGGTTCGATGACGCTCGCGCTCTTCGACGAGCGACTCGCCGAGAACACCGCGCTGTCCACGGTGGTCGGCGCGGCCTGGTTCCTGGTCATGCTGGGCGTGGTGCTCGGCGGGGCGCGGCTCACCGTCCGGGCGCAGCTGATCATGTCGGGCGTGGAGCTCGTCATCCTGGCGCTCTTCGCGGTCCTGGCCTTCTTCCACACCGGCAACGCCCGCGCCTTCGACTGGTCCTGGCTCGGCTTCTCCCACTTCGACGGCATGGCGGGCTTCGCGTCGGGCGCGCTCATCGCCGCGTTCTACTACTGGGGCTGGGACGTCACCAGCAACCTCAGCGAGGAGACCCGCAACAGCCGCCGCACCACGGGCCTCGCGGGGCTGATCGGGGTGGGCATCGTCTTCCTGCTGTTCGAGGTGTTCACCATCGCGGTGAACGTGATCCTGTCCTCGAAGCAGATCGAGGAGAACGACGCGAACGTGCTGGCGGTGCTCGGCGAGGAGGTCTGGCCGGGCTGGGGCGGCAAGCTGCTGATCGTGGCCGTGATGCTGTCCACCATCGCCACGCTGGAGACCACCCTCATCCAGGTCACGCGCTCGCTGTTCGCGATGGGCCGGGACCGGACGATGCCGTCCGCGCTGGGCCGGGTGCACCGCAGGTGGAACACCCCCTGGGTGGCGATCGTGGTGGTCGGGGCGGTGGCGCTGCTGATGTTCGTCGCGTCCAACGCGCTGGGCACGGTGGGCGACATCCTCTCCGACGCCATCTCGGCGATCGGGCTGCAGATCGCCGTCTACTACGGGCTCGCCGGGCTCGCGGTGGTCGTCGCCTACCGGAAGATGCTGCTGAAGTCCCCGGCGAACTTCCTCTTCGGCGGGCTGTGGCCGCTGCTCGGCGCGCTGTTCATGTTCTGGGTGTTCGTGGAGTCGCTGGGCGAGCTGAGCAGCGCCGCGATCACGATCGGCGTCGGTGGGCTCGCCGTGGGGCTGATCCCGATGCTCTGGTACTGGCGGCAGGGCAGCGACTACTACCGGCCCGCGAAGCTGGACGCCTCGCGCGCGGTCGAGACGGACTACGTCCCCGACGAACCCACGGGCTCGCACGCCCGTGTCCACGAGGGCCTCTCCACCGACTTCTGAGGAGGACCCGATGGCGCGACGCAGCCTCAGGCGCGGTTTCACTCCCGACTTCGACCCCGACTGCGGGGACACCGACCTCACCACCGCCCGTCAGGACGTCGTCATCGGCCGCTGGCAGGGGCTGCGGGACCTGCTGGACGCCACCGGCCGTGACTGGCCGGCCCGGGGGCACCGGATCCGGCTGCTCGCCCAGGCCTGCGCGGCCAGTTCGACCGTGGAGTCCTGGCTGGCCGCCGAGCCCGGCAGCGCCGACGCGCTGGTGCTGCGGGCGGCGACCGAGACGGCCCGGGCGTTCAACCTGGCCATCGCGGCGGGGCGGGGCGTGCCGATCGACCGGCACCGCGTGGACACGGCCGTGACGGCCTGCCTGGCGGCCGCTCAGGCGTACCCGGAGGATCCCACGCCGTGGGTGTCGCTGATCTCGGTGGCGCGGCTGTACCCGTCGGGGGTGCGACGGCAGGAACTCGGGCGCTGGTGGGACGAGTTGCACCGGCGCGACCCGTACAGCGTCGAGGGGCATCTGCAGGTGCTGCACTACTACTCGGCGCGCTGGCACGGCTCCCACGGTCTGATGTACGACTTCGCCCGGGACGCGGCCGGGGTGGCACCGCCCGGCTGCGCGCTGCCGGTGCTGGTGCAGTACGCCCGGGTCGAGGAGTACCGCTTCGCCCTGGACGCGGCCGGGGGCACGCACTCCGCGGTGGGTCTCTCGCAGCACTGGAACCACGACGGTGCGGTGAGCGACGTACGGCGGACCTGGCAGCGCTGGGTCATGAGCCGGACGGCGAGCACGATCCAGCCGGGCGAACTGCGTGACTTCAACCACCTGGCGCACGCGGCCTGTTCCGCCGGTGTCCGGGACATCGCGGGCATGCTGCTGGGCATGCTGGGGACCCGCGCGACGCGCACTCCGTGGTCGTACACGGGCGAGCCGGAACGGCAGATCAGCAAGTGGCGCAAGGACCTGCGGGTGGTGGGGTGAGCCCCCGGTCGTACACTGCGCGTCAGGGAGGGTGCCATGGCTGATCAGGAGTCGTACGGTGACGTGATCCGGCGGGCGAAGCGCGCGGAGCGGGCCGGCTGGACCGCCATCGGATGCGTGTCGGGGCTGCTCGCCCTCGCCCTGGCCGCGTTGGTCGCCGGCCTGCTGGTGATCGCTGTCGCCGCCTGGTTCGTCGCCGTGGCCGTCAGGTGACGCCGCTCTCCGGCCGGGCCGGGCCCGCCGACCACTTCTCCTCGATGCGTCCGGCCTTCCACACCAGCAGCGCCACCGCCCACGTCAGGAAGAACAGGGCGACGACGACGTAGCCGAGGACGTTGAGGTCGAGGCCGGAGATCCAGTCCCAGAAGGGTCCGTGCAGGCCGAGTCCCCCGGCGAGGAGGCCGAGGAGTTCGACCGTGCCGATGAGGAGGGCCACGACGACGGACAGGCCGGTGATCGTGAGGTTGTAGTAGACCTTGCGGACCGGCTTGGAGAACGCCCAGCCGTAGGCGAAGTTCATGAACGAGCCGTCGACGGTGTCCAGGAGGCACATTCCGGCGGCGAACAGCACGGGCAGGCACAGGATGGCGTACCAGGGCAGGCCGGACGCGGCGCCGTCGCCGGCCAGGACGAGGAGGGCGATCTCGGTGGCGGTGTCGAAGCCGAGGCCGAACAGCAGGCCCAGCGGGTACATCTGCCAGGGCCGGGACACCGACTTCATGACGCGTCCCAGCAGGCGGTTCATGAAGCCGCGGCTGTCGAGCTGCTCCTCCAGGGCCGCCTCGTCGTAGTGGCCCGAGCGCATGGCCCGGAACACCTTCCAGATGCCCACGAGGATGACGAGGTTGACGGCCGCGATGAGGTAGAGGAACGTCCCGGAGACGGTCGTGCCGATCAGGCCGGTGACGTCGTGCAGCGCGGAGCCGTCGTCGCGGACCGGCCCGGCCAGGGCCTTCACGCCGAGGGTGAGGAGGAAGGCCAGGGCGAAGACCACGCTGGAGTGGCCGAGGGAGAACCAGAAGCCGACCGACAGTGGCCGCTGCCCCTCCCCCATCAGCTTGCGGGTGGTGTTGTCGATGGCGGCGATGTGGTCCGCGTCGAAGGCGTGCCGCATGCCCAGCGTGTACGCGGTCACGCCGATGCCGATGCCGAAGGTCCGGGTGCCGATGGCGTGGTGCTCGGGGGCGACGATCGCGACGAGGACGAACCAGCCGATCACGTGCAGGGCCACGATGAACGCGGCCATCCCCCCGACCCTGGTCCACTCCCGCCGCGTCATGGAGGTGCGGACGCGGTGCCGGGCCGTGCGCGGGGCGGGGGCCGGGGCGGGGAGGGGCGGAGTGGACTCAGGGGCGGCCGTCATCGGGGGGAGGGTCTTTCTGTCGGACGGACGGCTGCGGTGAACAGCCTCGTGTCATCCTCCGGCACCTGCAAGTGATGTGCAGTAAAGCCCGTGACAGGTCTTGCCCATGGAACCGAAAACTCCGGAGCCGACAACTCCGGAGCCGACAACTCCGGAGCCGACGACTCCGGAGCCGACGACTCCGGAGCCGAGAACTCCGGAGCCGGGCCTGAGAACGGGTCACACCCCGGCGTTCGGTCCGTCCGGCCGGCCGCGGCGCTGCTCGACCATCTCCCGGCTGAGTTCCTCCGTCTCCGCCTCGGACAGCCGCTCGAAGCCGTCCTCGGTGATGACGGACACGACCGGGTAGATGCGGCGCGTGAGGTCGGGGCCGCCGGTCGCGGAGTCGTCGTCGGCCGCGTCGTAGAGCGCCTGCAGCGCCGCCAGGGCCGCCTCGCGCCGGGACAGGCCGGGGCGGAACAGCTTCTTCAGCGCGCCCCTGGCGTACGGCGAGCCGGACCCCTCGGCGTGGAACCCGTACTTCTCGTAGCGGCCGCCGGCGACGTCGAAGCCGAAGATGCGGCCCCGCCCGCCCTCGGGAGCGGCGGGATCGTAGCCGGCGAGCAGCGGGACGACGGCGAGGCCCTGCATGGCCTGGCCCAGGTTGTTGCGGATCATGGTGGCCAGCCGGGTCGCCTTCGCGGCGAGGGTCATGGGGATGCCCTCGATCTTCTCGAAGTGGTTCAGCTCGACCTGATAGAGCTTCACCAGGTCCAGCGCGAGCCCGACGGAGCCGGCGAAGGCGACCGCGGTGTGGTCGTCGGCGGGGTGCACCTTCTCCAGGTCCCGCTGCGCGATCAGGTTGCCCATCGTCGCCCGCCGGTCCCCCGCGATGAGCACGCCGTCGCCGTAGGTGAGGGCCAGCACAGTCGTGCCGTGCGGGGCGCCCTCGGCGCGGACGCCGTCCGGGAGCACCCGGCGGGTGCTCAGCAACTCGGGGCGGTGGGCCGCCAGGAACTCCGTGAAGGACGAGGAGCCCGGAGTGAAGAACTCCTCCCCCAGCCGCCCCGCGTGGTCGCCCGACGCCATGCCGTTCCCCCCTCGTTGTGGACCGTCAAGCGAGTCCTACCTGAACGGGGTGGACGGGAAACGCGGGCGAGGTCACGGTGCCCCGGGGGACGCCGACGGTGCCACGCGCACGTCCAGGTCCGAGATCCGGTGGACGGGCCAGGTGCGGGCGTAGCCGGGCGGGGTGCCGCCGGCCGGTGCGAGGTGGGCGACCGGGAGGCGCCGTGCGGTGCGCAGGATGTCACCGGAGGTGGTGTTCTCGTTGTGGCCGGCGGTCGCGCCCGAGGAGCAGCCGGTGTAGTAGCCGATCGGGATGGCCTCGTGCCCGGTGAGCAGGCAGGGCGGGCGGACGCCGAGGCGGTGCAGTTCCCCGGCGGTGCGGTCCCAGTCGCGGCGGTTGTCGATGTTGCGGGTCACGGTGCTTTCCAGGACGGCGACCTGCGCCGCCAGATGCCCCGCCAGGCCGAGGGCGACCAGCGCGGCGGCCACCGGGCGCCACTTCCCGCCGGGCGACTTGACCAGGTGCCACAGGGCGTCGGCGACCGGGATCGCGAGCAGGGCGTAGGCGGGCTGGAGGAAGCGGGGCGCGGCGTAGCCGATCATGAACAGGTAGGGCAGGGCGGCCATGGCGGCGCAGGCCAGCGGGACCAGGGTCCGCCCCAGGCGCCGGGCCCGGGCCGCGACGACCAGGCCGAGGCCGGCCAGCACGGGCAGGAGGAACCACCAGACGGTGACCAGCGGGTGGGGCATCGAGCCGGTGCACGGCCGGCACAGGGCCCGGCCGCCGAGGCTGCGCAGCTGGTCGTCGACGGCGATCTGCCAGCCGAGTCCGCCCTGGATGCGCGAGGCCTCCGACAGCCGCTGCGCCAGGCCGCCGTGGGCCAGGTACGCCTCGATCACCCACGGGACGGCGCCCGCCGCGAGGCCCGCCACGAGGGCGAGGAACAGGCGCCAGTGGCGGCGGAGCAGCGCGATGGCGAACAGCGGCACGGTCACGTACACCGCGTCGGTGGGCCTCATCAACGCCATGAGCGCGGCGCCCGCGGCGACGCCCCACAGGGCCACCGGGGCGGAACGTGCCTCCCGGGCTCGCAGGAAGCAGCCCACGCTGACCAGGGCGCCGATCGCGACCCAGTAGTTGGGCATGGCCTGCGGGCCGTAGAAGAGGGTCACCCACAGGGAGGCGAAGAGGGCGCCGCCGACGACCAGGACACGGGTCGGGAACAGGCCCCGCCAGCAGCGCAGGGCCAGGTAGAGGGCGAGGCCGGAGAGCAGGGCGAGGTAGACGCGCAGCAGCGGGACGGACGACGACCAGGACGCCACGGGCGCCACGAGCAGCGAGACACCCCGGGAGCGGGGGGCGCTGAAGAAGGCCGCCGGGGTGTGGGAGGTGACCTGGCTGACGTAGACGACCTCGTCCCAGCCGAGGCCCAGCACCGGCCGGACGAGGGCGAGTTGCGCGAGGGTGAAGACGCCGGCCAGCACGGCGAGCGGCCGGTCGACGCGCCGCTTGGGCACCGTCCCCGTCGCGCCGGTCTGCTCGCGTCTTCGCCTCCGGACGAGGATGGCGTTCCCGCCGTCGGCCATCGTCCACTCCTTTCCCTACGCGCCGTAGGGCCGCTGCGACCTCCCACCCGTCGGACTGAAAGCCGGATGATCGGAAAACAGATGATCGGAAACACGGCCAAGCTAACCCGCGGGGTGGGGCGATGCAGGGTGGAATACGGCCAAGTGAGTGACCTGAAACCGCCTGGTCAGTGAGTGTTCGGGGCCCGGTGCGGGGGCTGGTCCGGGGCCGGGCGCGGCACCGGCGGGGAGACGGGCCGGGTGACGGGGGCGTCCTGGCCCACCGTCAGCTCGGTGCCGTGGTGACGGATGGTCAGGGGCGGTCCGGAGCGCAGGGTGTACGTGGCCCGGCCGGCGGTCAGCTCCACGCGCAGGCACCGGCCGAGGAACCCGACCGTGAAGGCCAGCCGGCTGTACCGCTCGGGCAGGCGCGGGGCGAACCCCAGGGTTCCGTCGGTGCACCGCATGCCGCCGAACCCGGCGACCAGCGCCGTCCAGGTGCCGGCCAGCGAGGCGATGTGCAGTCCGTCGCGGGTGTTGTGCTCCAGGTCGCCGAGGTCCATCAGCGCGGCCTCGGCCGTGTAGGCGCAGGCCAGGTCGAGGTGGCCGGTCCGGGCGGCCATGACGGCCTGGACGCAGGCGGACAGGGAGGAGTCCCGCACGGTCAGCGGCTCGTAGTAGGCGAAGTTGCGGGCGATCTGCTCCTCGTCGAAATACTCCTCGAAGAAGCTGCCGCAGGTGTACATCGCCAGCACCAGGTCCGCCTGCTTGATCACCTGCTTGCGGTACAGGTCGAAGTAGGGGAAGTGCAGCATCAGCGGGTACTGGTCCGGGCCCGTGTGCTCGAAGTCCCAGCGCTGGTAGCGGGTGAAGCCGGCGTGCTGTTCGTGCACGCCCAGTTCGTCGTTGTAAGGGATGTGCACGGCCTCGGCGGCGTCCCGCCACGCGGCGCGCTCCTCCTCGTCGGCGCCGAGCCGTGCCGCCTCGTCGGGGTGGCGTTTGCAGGCGTCGGCGGCGGCCAGCAGGTTCGCCCGGGCCATGAGGTTGGTGTAGGTGTTGTCGTCGGCGATCGCGCTGTACTCGTCGGGGCCGGTGACGCCGTCGATGTGGAAGACGCCGCGGTCGTCGTGGTGGCCGAGGGAGCGCCACAGGCGGGCGGTCTCCACCAGCAGCTCCACGCCGACCTCGCGTTCGAAGTCCTCGTCGCCGGTGACCGCCACGTAGCGCACCACGGCGTCCGCGATGTCGGCGCCCACGTGGAAGGCCGCCGTGCCGGCCGGCCAGTAGGCGGAGCCCTCCGAGCCCTCGATGGTGCGCCAGGGGAACGCGGCGCCGCGCAGGCCGAGCTGGGCCGCGCGCTCCCGGGCGGCGGGCAGGGTGTCGAGGCGCCAGCGCAGGGCCTCGGCGGCGGCGTCCGGCGCGGTGTGGGTGAGCAGCGGCAGGACGAACGCCTCGGTGTCCCAGAAGGCGTGGCCGTCGTAGCCGGAGCCGGTGAGCCCCTTGGCGGGGATGGCGCGCTGCTCGGCGCGGGCCCCGGCCTGCAGGACGTGGAACAGGGCGAAGCGGACGGCCTGCTGGATCTCCTCGTCGCCGTCGATCTCGACGTCGGCGCGCGTCCAGAAGTCGTCGAGGTAGGCCCGCTGGTCCTTCAGCAGTCCCCACCAGCCGCTGTGCGCGGCCGCCGCCAGCGCGGCCTCGACCTGGTCGCTCATCGCGGGCCGGGAGCGGGCGCCGGACCAGCCGTGCGCGACCAGTTTCTCCACCCGCAGCCGCTCCCCCGGCTCCAGGACGGAGGTGATGGTGAGCCGGGCGACGTCGACGTTGCTCTCGCTGCTCGTGGTGGTCCGCTCGGGGCCCGTCACGGTGTGGTCGGCGGCGACGGCGACCCGGAGGCCGCTGCGGCGGGTGCGGTGGACCAGGCGCAGCCTGCTGCCCGAGGCGAGGTCCTCCTCCGGCTCCAGCGGCGACTTCAGCGCCCGGGCCGCGCGCGGGTCGCCGTCCGGCTCGGGCAGGCTCTCGTTGGCGACCAGCTCCGACTGGACGACCACCCGGGTCCGGCTGTCGACGGGCTCCACCTCGTAGGCCACGGCCGCTATCGCCCGCTGGGTCAGGGAGACCAGCCGCGTGGAGCGCACCCGGACGGTGGAGCCGGCCGGTGAGGTCCACTCGCAGACCCGCTCCAGCACGCCCCGGCGCAGGTCGAGGGTCCGCTCGTGGGCGACGAGCCGCCCGTAGCGCAGGTCGAAGGGCTCGTCGTCGACGAGGAGGCGCAGCACCTTGCCGTTGGTGACGTTGATCGACGTCTGGCCGGACTCCGGGTAGCCGTAGCCGGCCTCGGCGTACGGCAGCGGGTGCAGTTCGTGGACGCCGTTGAGGTAGGAGCCGGGCAGGCCGTGGGGTTCGCCCTCGTCGAGGTTGCCGCGCCAGCCGACGTGGCCGTTGGACAGGGCGAACACGGACTCGCTCTGGGCCAGGACGTCCAGGTTGAGCTCCGTCTCGCGCACGGTCCAGGGTTCGACGCCGTACGCCCGCTGTGCGATCACTTCGTCTCCCCCAGTTCGGCGAGGTCCCGCACCACGATGTCGGCGCCGTGCGCGTACAGGGCGTCGGTCTGCCCCACGCGGTCGACCCCGACGACGTATCCGAAACGGCCCGCGCGGCCCGCGTCCATGCCGGCGAGGGCGTCCTCGAAGACGGCGCACCGGGCCGGTTCGACGCCGAGGTCCTCGGCGGCGGCGAGGAAGGTGTCGGGGTGCGGTTTGCCGGGCAGCTCGCGCTCGGCGGCGACCACGCCGTCGATCCGCACGTCGAAGAAGTGCTCGGCGCCGATCGAGCGCAGCACGTCGCGGCAGTTGGCGCTGGAGGAGACGATCGCGGTGCTCAGGCCCTGGGCGCGGACCACCTCCAGATAGCGCAGGGTGCCCTCGTAGGCCTCGACGCCCTCGGTGCGGATCTTCTCCAGGACCAGCTCGTTCTTGCGGTTGCCGAGGCCGTGCACCGTCTCGGCGCCGGGTGGGTCGTCCGGGTCGCCGTCGGGCAGGTCGATGCCGCGGGAGGCGAGGAAGGTGCGCACGCCGTCGGCGCGCGGCCGGCCGTCGACGTACTCGTCGTAGTCGGCCGCCTCGAACGGCCGGAAGTCCTCGCCGTCCCGTTCGCGCAGGAAGGCGTCGAACATCTCCTTCCAGGCGGCCGCGTGCACGACGGCCGTCCTGGTGACGACGCCGTCGAGGTCGAAGAGGCAGGCGTGGATGTCGTCGGGAAGACCGAGCTGCGTCATACAGGTCCGGTTCCCAGAGCGGGCACGTCCAGTGAGTGGCGCACGCCACACTCACCGCTACGGGGCAGTTCAGTCGTGCGGGAAGGAGTGGTGCTCGTGCGCCACCAGCCAGCGGCCGTGTTCCTTGCGCAGGCCGAACGTCAGGCGCAGGCGCAGGGTGGGCCGTTCGGCCAGCTCCTCGGGTGTGCCGCAGCGCAGCAGGGCGTGCGCGTAGGCGGTGTCGGTGCCGGCGGTGACGTCGAGGGTGTCGATCTCGAAGCGCGCGCCCTGGGCCTGCCACTCGAAGAACGGCGGCCACGCGGCGCGGTAGGCGGCCAGTCCGTGGATGCCCTCGTGGGGCGGCGGGACGTCGTACATGACGAGGTCCTCTGCGTGGTCGGCGAGGACACCGTCGAGGTCGCCCCGGTGGACCGAGTCGGCCCAGTGGGTGATCAGTGCGCGGATCCGTGTTTCGTCGTCGGACACGGTACGGCTCTCCTTTCTCCCCCCGTGCCGGACGGTCCTGGGCGCAGGGTGACACACTCGGCTGTGTGCCGCTCACCTTCGACGACCTCGTCCGCCGTGCCCGTGCCCTCCCGCGGGGCGGCCGGCGCGCGATCCTCGGCATCGCCGGCAGCCCGGGCGCGGGCAAGTCGACGCTCGCCGAGCACCTGGTGCGGGAGCTGAACGGGGGCGGCGATCCCTGGGTGGCGCACGTCCCGATGGACGGCTTCCATCTCGCCGACGCCGAGCTGGAGCGGCTCGGCCGCCGGGACCGCAAGGGCGCGCCCGACACCTTCGACGCGGCCGGGTACGCGGCGCTGCTCGCCCGGCTGCGCGCGGAGGCGGACGACGACACCGTCTACGCGCCCGGCTTCGAGCGCGTCCTGGAGCAGCCGATCGCGGGGGCGATCCCGGTCCCGCCGACGGTCCGGCTGGTCGTCACCGAGGGCAACTACCTCCTGCTGGAGACCGGCGCCTGGGCCCGGGTCCGTCCCCGTCTCGACGAGGTGTGGTTCTGTGAACTGCCGGAGCCGGAGCGCGTCCGCCGTCTGGTCGCCCGGCACGAGCGGTTCGGCAAGTCCCACCGGCACGCGGTGGAGTGGGTGCTGCGCTCGGACCAGCGCAACGCCGAGCTGGTCGCCGCGACCCGGGACCGCGCGGACCTGGTGGTGCCGGGGCAGGCGCTGCCGGACCGTTTCCCGTCCGCACGCGATGAGGCAGGATCGACCGCATGATCAGGTCCGCCACCGTGGAAGACGTCCCCGAGATCCGGGCGATGATCCGTGAACTCGCCGCGTACGAACGGGCCGTGGAGCAGGCCCGGGCCACCGAGGAGCAGCTGCGCGAGGCGCTGTTCGGTACGCACCCGGCCGCGTTCGCGCTGATCGCCGAGGACGACGCGACGGGCCAGGTCGTGGGGTACGCCCTGTGGTTCCCGCGCTTCTCGACCTGGACGGGGACGCGGGGCATGCATCTGGAGGACCTTTACGTACGCCCCGCGGCGCGCGGTGGAGGACACGGCAGGGCGCTGCTCGCGTCCCTCGCCGCGCTCTGCCGGCGCCACGGCTACGACCGGTTCGAATGGTGGGTGCTGGACTGGAACGAACCGGCGATCGGCTTCTACACGTCGCTCGGCGCCCAGTTCCTGGACGAGTGGAAGGTCTGCCGGCTCAGCGGCGGACCTCTCGGGGACCTCGCGGCCCAGGCACCCGCGGGCGACGTGTAGCGCGGCGGGCTTCCGACCCGGCGGCCCGCGGGTGGGTGGCCCTCAGGCGGACAGGGTCAGTTCGGGTTCCGCGTGGGCGTCGCCCGCCGGGTCGCCGATCACTGCCGTGAAGGCCTCGGTGCGGACCCGCAGGGCCGTCCCCTCGCGCCCGAACGCCGGTGTGAAGTCCTCGTCGCCCGGGCCGTAGCGGACCGCGAAGACGTGCAGGTCCTCGGGCGCGCCGGGGGCCGGGGCGGCCTCCAGGGCGGTGGAGGCGACCAGGTGGCGCCAGCCCTCGTCGGGGTTGCCGTAGCCGCGGGGGTCGGCGGCCAGGGCGAAGGCGGCCTCCTCCTGGGTGACGGAGGCGCGGGCGTCGAAGTGGTGCGGGTCGCCGGGGGCCGGGTGGGTCAGGCGGAGGGCGCCGGCCGCCGTGGCCCGGTGTTCGGCGGTCCTGCGGACCCGGTCGCCGTCGTCGGCGGCGTAGGGCAGGCCGGCGAGCAGGTACGGCGTGCCCGGGAGGCGTTCCACCGCGACCGTCGTCCACAGGGTCGTGCCGTCCGTGACGTACAGGGACCGCACGTGGCGCAGGACGTGGTCGCGGCCGACGACGGGCTTGGTGACCAGCTTGGCCGTCAGGCCGCCCGCGGTCACGTCCCGGACGCGGACCTCGCCCATCGGGCGGCACAGCAGGAAGCCGTCGACGACCGGGCCGAAGCCGTGCTGCCGGTTGACGGCCGCCGGCAGGTAGTACGTGCCGGCCGCCTCGATGAGCGACGGGGTCATGCGGGTGTCGAAGGCCACCGACACCGAGCCCGCGCGCAGCTGGTGGCGGGCGGGAGCGGTCGACGGGGTGCGGTGCCAGCGCGTGGTGTCCTGGATCTGCCAGACCAGCATCCACGCGAAGTGGCCGTCGACGCCGCCGTCCGCCTTGCACGCGTACCGCGCCCAGCGGCTGTCGCCCCGGTAGCGGCCGAGGTCGGAGCCGATGCGGGCGCCGAAGTAGCGCAGGCCCAGCACCGACTCGAAGGCGGAGTGCTGCTCGCTGTAGCGCGGGCCGCCGTTGTCGAAGCCGCCGCCGGTGACGCGGGCGTCGATGTAGCGGGCGAGCGCGTCGCCGTCCTCGGCGAAGACCTCCTCCCCGCTGACCCGGTGGGCCTGGGCGAGGAAGGACAGGGAGATCGGGCCGTAGTTGTTGTCGTAGGCGCCGCCGTGCTCGGGCGGCAGGAGGGCACCTCGGTCGGCGACGCGGTGGGCGCGGATCTCGTCCTCGTAGAGCCGCAGGGCCGCCCGCCGCACCGTCTCGCCCTCGGCGGGCGGCAGGTGCCGGGCCAGCATCAGTCCGCCGACGACGCAGCCGATCGCCTGGTTGCCGGCCTCCTGCGGGTTGAAGAACGTCACCTCCGTCAGCCAGCGCCAGTAGCCGTGGGCCACCTCCAGCAGTTCCGCGCGCTGTCGGTCGTCGACGAGGCCGTCCGCCGCGTCGAGCACGTTGACCGCCTGGAGGAGCGCCCACACCGTGCTCGGCCAGTCGCCGATGGGGTGGGCGCCGGCCTCCAGGGTGTAGCGGGCGTACGGGAGACCGGAGTCGCGTACCTTCAGGTTCGGGTAGCCCGGGTTGTCGTCGGTGTACACCCGCTCACGCAGGTGGAACGCGAGGCTGCGGCCGACCGCCTCCGGCAGCCTCGGGTCCTTCCCGCGCTGCCAGGCCAGCGCGAGGAGCGAGGTGATGCCGAGCGAGGTGTCGCCGATGTCGTCGGCGCAGTCGGGGTGTTCGAGGTTGCCCTCGGGCGTGAGGCGCGCGAGGGCCTGCTCGGTGACGTCGGCGAGCACGGCGTCGTAAGCCTCGGGAGAGTCCGGCAGGTCGTGCAACGGGCCGAGCTGGCGAGGGAGGTGCAAGGAGATCAGCCCTTCATGCCTGAGAGGTGGCGCGCAGTGTGAGGGTCAGTGTCTGCGGTCCGTGCCCACCGAGGTAGACGCGGTTTCCGGTCGTCGCGTCGGTGCCGCCGGCCACGGTGTAGTCCTGCCCGGGGTCGTACCGCAGGACGTCGCCGCGGTCCGGGCCGACGAGGGGTTCGCCCGCCTCGACGGCGGCCTCGACCCGGATCTCGTCGTCGCCGACACGGTAGGTCATCGGCTCGGTCGTCAGGCACCAGCGTCCGTCTCCGAGCGGTACGGCGCCCTGCGGCTCGCCGCCCGGCCGGAAGGTGAGCTCGAGGCACCAGGGCACCGGTGGTCCGCTGATGTCGATCCACAGGTCGGCGCCGTCGTCGCGGAGGTCCACCTCGACGCGGATCGCGTGGGAGAACTCGTCCTGCGGCCGGTCCGGGAAGGCCATCGCCGCGGAGAAGCGGCCCTCGTCCACCAGGCGGTAGGCGCCGTCGTCGCGCCTCAGGTCCTTCGGGAGCGGCTGGTAGTAGGCGGCTGCGAGGGTCTGGGTGAGGCGGTACCGGTTGCCGGAGAGCCGTTCCACGCCGGCGGCGCGGAACGGGCCCAGGTCGAAGAAGACCCGCGAGAGACGGACCGCGTCGAGGACGGCGTCACCGGCGAACAGGCGCAGAAAGGTGGGGTTGCAGGCGAGGCCCGAGCGGATGCGCCGGTGCTCGGGCACGTCGGAGCCGCCGTACACCACGGTGTGGGCGGTGGCCGAGGCGCGTGCGGCCAGGTGTGCGGTGCTGATGTACCGGTCGCGCGGGAGCTTCTCCGCGTCCGGGGCCGGCAGGGCGCGGCACAGATCCGGGGTGAGGAGGGTCTGGGCGAGCAGGCCGGGGTCGTCGATGCCGTCGGTGGCCGCCAGGCGGGCCGCGCGGGCGAAGTCGCCCCGGCCGGTGCGGATCGCGAACAGCCGGTAGTGCGGCAGGTAGGGCCACAGCGGGAACGAAAGCCTCTGGTCCTGGCGGCGCGAGTGGACGGTCTCCACCGTGCCGTCCGGCCTGATCAGGTCCAGGGTCGTGGTGAGGTTGCGTTCGACGGCGTCCAGCAGGTCGCTGCGCCCGAGCACCTCGGCCAGCAACAGCAGCGACGGGTTGGTCACGAGGGACGCGTAGACGGCACTGCGTTCCGAGTACAGGCCCTCCGTGTCGATGTCGACGCCCTCGGCGAGCCACTCCTCGGCGCGGGCGAGCAGCCGGTCGTCGGGGAACGACCGGTGCACACGGGCGAGCGCCGCGCTCAGCTCCCAGCGGTGGTTCGGGGTGTGCACGCCACCGGTCAGGAGACTGGCGGTGGCGGCGCCGGCGATCTCGGCGAGCGCGGCCGTCACCTCGCCCAGTTCCGGTCCCGCGCCGGCGGCGAGGACGTACGCGTCGCACACGTCGTTGACGGTGAACGCGGAGTCGGGCGGTGACTGGACGTTGTCGCCGCCCGCGAAGAGACCGGAGGGCGTCTGCACGGCCCGCAGGGCGCGGAGGTGGGTCATCGCCGCGGCGACCGCCTGTCCGCTGCCGTACAGTGCCGAGTCCGGGGAACGGTAGGCCGCTGTCAGGGTTTTCACCCGCCCCGCCAGACCACGGTGCTGCACACCGACGGGTTCCTCGTCGGGGGCGGCGGCCAGCGGGACGGCCGTCCGGTCGGCGGCGCGGGCCACCGACCGGAGGAACTCCTGGTCGAGCGGGACGGGCAAGGTCAGTCCTTCAGGCCGGCGTTGATGTCGGCGTTCATGACGTACTTCTGGAACACCAGGAAGACGACGATCAGCGGAATCATGGAGATGACCGAACCGCCGAGCAGCACCGACCAGTTGATGTTCTGCGCGCCGACGAGGCTCTGGATGCCGATCTGCACGGTGAACTTCTCGGGGTCGTTCAGCATCAGCAGCGGCCAGATGTAGTCGTTCCACCGCCACTGGAAGGACAGGATGGCGAGGGTCAGCATGATGGGCCGGGAGATCGGCACCATGATCCGCAGGAAGATCGACAGTTCACGGGCGCCGTCGATGCGGGCGGCCTCGATGAGCTCGTCGGGGACCGTCAGGAAGAACTGGCGGAACATGAAGCAGCCGGTCGCGGTGAGCAGGGCCGGGAGGATGATGCCGGCGAGCGAGTTGTACAGGCCGAGGTCGCGGACCACCAGGAACAGCGGGGCGAGCATGACCTCGCCCGGCAGCATGGTGGTGGCCAGGATGCCGACGAAGAAGGCCTTGAGCCACTTGTTGTCGTACTTGGCCAGCGCGTACCCGGTGCAGCAGCTGACCCCGACGGTGAGGATCGTCGCGATCACGCACACGATGGCCGTGTTGATGAAGTACTGGGAGAAGTTGGCGCTGTCCCACGCCGCCTCGTAGCCCGACACGGTGGGGTTGTGCGGGAACAGGGTCAGCGGAAGGGAGAACAGGTCGCCGGCCGGCTTGAAGGAGCTGAGGACGAACCACAGCACCGGCAGCGCGTAGACGGCCGCCAGGACCCACAGCAGGGTCGTCGCGGGCACCGCGCGCCGCAGCCCGCCGTCACTCCCGCCCCGGGGCCTCTTCTTGGAGACGGCCCGTACGGAACCGGTGTCGACCTTGCGCGGCATGTCTGTGGTTGTCATCGGTTCTCCACCCGCCGGTTGACCATCATCTGGATGATCGCGACGACCATCAGGATGAGCATGAGCACGAACGACGCGGCGCTCGCGTAGCCGATCTGGCCCGTCTTGAAGCCGGTCTGGTAGATGTACTGGACGAGCAGGTTGTTCGACGTTCCGGGTCCGCCGTTGTTGAGAGAGGCGAACAGCGGATACTCCTTCATCGCGTGGATCGTGTTGAGCAGGATGACGATGAAGGACGTGGGCGCGATGCTCGGCAGCGTGATGCTGATGAACTGGCGCCACGGACCGGCGCCGTCGAGCGCGGCCGCCTCGTAGTACGAGGTCGGCACGTTCTTGATCGCCGCGATGAACAGCAGCATGGAGAAGCCCGTCCAGGCCCAGGACGCCGCCACCACGACCACGATCAGCGACAGGTCCGCGTTCGACTGCCACGGGACGGCGCTGCCGCCGACCTTCTCGATGAGGTAGTTGACCAGTCCGAAGTTCTCACCGAACAGCCACCGCCACAGGACACCCACGACGATGGGTGACAGCAGCCACGGGATGAAGAAGAAGACACGGGCGACCGACACGCCCTTGGCGTGCTTGCTCACCAGCACGTTGGCGATGAGCAGGGAGAACACGAAGTTCAGCGGGACGAAGAGCACGGTGTACAGCAGCGTCCGGGTCAGCGCGTCGAAGAAGGTGGAGTCTCCGAACAGGCGGCTGTAGTTGTCCACTCCGATGAACTGGAACGCCCCCACGCCCGTGTAGTTCGTGAAGGAGTAGACGAGCCCGATCACCGCCGGCCAGAGGAAGAACAGCGCGAAGAGCACGGCGTTGGCCGCGATGAGGACGAGCGGCGCAAGGGTGTACTTACTGCGGCTCCTGGGCGGGCTCGCGGACACGTCCGGGGCGCGTTTGGTCATCTTCCTGACTCCGTGCTGGTGGAATGGGTTCCTGTGGGCTCAGGCCATGAGCCCGGCGTCGGACAGGCCCCGGGCCGGGCGGCGGCGTCTCGACCCCGCCGCCCGGGCCCCGAAGGCCTGCGGTCAGCCGCCGACCTGCTGGTTGTAGCCGGCCACGATGTTGTCCAGGGCCTTGTCGGCCGACTGCTGGCCGTTGATCGCCTTGCCGAGCTCCGTCTTGGTCGGGTCCTCGGTGAGGCTCTTGCCCTTCAGCACCCAGTTCGTCTGCGCGGTGTTGAAGTAGCCGGAGATGGGGGCGTAGAGCGGGATCGACTCGTTGTAGAGCTTGAACGCCGCCTGCGCCGCCTCCGACTTGAAGGGGTACTTCGGGTTCAGGCCGCTCTCGACGGGCAGGAAGCCGGACGTCTCGCACAGGACCTGGTAGTGGGCCGGCTCGTACAGCCAGGACAGGAACTTCTTCGCGGCGGCGGCCGCGTCGGCGTTGTTGTTGAAGCCCACCGTCATGCCGCCGCTGTTGACGTCACTGGCCTGCACCGGCTGGGCGGGGGTCGGGACGCTCGCCCACTCGAACTTCTTGATGCTGTCCGCGAAGGCGGCGACCTGCCACACGCCGGACCAGTAGGCGACGACGTCACCGCTCTGGAACATGGCGGACGGGTCGGCGCCGCTGGTCCACACCGACTTCGGCATGATCTTGTCGTCGTTCCAGCCGACGAAGGTGTTCACGGCCTTCTTGGTGGCCGCGTCCACCGAGAACTTGCCGGAGGAGTCCGCGTGGACGTACTTCCCGCCCATCTCGTACACCATGGCGCGGAGCCGGGACGGCGACTGGTCGAAGGTCAGCGAGTACTTGGCGCCGGTCTTCTCCCGGACCGTGTTCGCCGCCTTGATGAACTCGGTCCAGGTCCAGGTCTTCTCGGGCGAGGTCGGGAAGGAGACGCCGGCCTTCTCGAACAGCGACTTGTTGATGAACATGCCGGACGCGGTGACGTCCGAGGGGATGGACAGCACCTTCCCGGACGAGTCCTTGGCCACGAAGTTGGCGTTGATCTTGTTGGACTTCTTGTTGGCGATGTCGCTGAGGTCGATCAGCTTGTTCGACCAGATCGGGTCCAGCGCCGGGACGGCCGCCACGTCGGGCAGAGAGTTCGCCTGCGCGGCGTTGTGCAGCTTGGTGGCGTAGCCGTCGTAGGGGATGTTGACGAGCTTGACCTTGACGCCGGTCTCCTCCTTGTACTGCGCCACCATCTTCTTCCAGCCCGCGTCCTGCCCCGGAACCGTGGAGATCCAGAACGTCAGCGACTTGGAGGTCCCGCCCGAGCCGGAGTCCGATCCGCAGGCGGTGAGCAGGAGGGCACCCGCCGTGGCCACGGCGGCGAGGGGGACAACGCGGCGTATGCCGCCGCGGCCGAGCCGGCGGGAGCGCCGTACACCCAGACTGGTCATCTTCGATCCCTTTTCTTCGTAGCGGAAGAAGCACGGCGCCAGCCGAGGCGGCACAGGTGCATATTGCAGGAGATTTCGCTTTCCGGGGGCACGGCCTCGCCCGGCCGCGTCGCCCTGACGGGTGGGGTCCCCGGCCATGACGGCCGTCGTCGCACGAGCACGCCCTCGTGCGGCTGCCGTACTTCGCGTACGGGCGGGAGGCTCACCTGGAGTCGGCGTCCCGGCCGACTCAGAAAGCGCTTGTCCGGACATTGGCAGACCGATGACGCAGCCGTCAATGCTTCGCCCGCACAGCTCCGGTCACGGTTTGGATTCCATGGGCGACCGCGAGCCTGCTGGCGCCCGCCACGGTGCCGGTGTCGCCCACCACGCTGCTGACGACCTCGGTGGGCCAGCTCAGCCGGGCCAGCTCGGCGCGCACACCGGGCAGGAGCTGCGGATCCGCGCCGGTACCGCCGCCGAGCACGATCAGGCCGGGGTCCAGCACGGCGGCCACGGCGGCGGCCAGTCGGCCGACGTCGGCGGCGTGCGAGCCGACCACGGCACGGGCCGTGGCATGCCCCTGCCCGGAGAGGGCGAGGAGCCGCTCCGCGGTGCGCGGGCGGGGCCCGTCGCCCTCCTGCCAGGCCTCGGCGGCCCGGCGGAGCAGGGTGCGCGAGCCCATGCGCTGCTCCAGGCCCTCGTGGCGCGGGGCGCGGTCGTCGTCCCAGGGGTAGGGCAGGCGTGCCACCTCACCGGCGGCGCCGTTCGCGCCGCGCAGCACCCGGCCGCCGATGACGACGGCGAGACCGATGCCGACGCCGATGCGCAGGTAGCCGAAGGTGTCCCGGCCGAGGGCGGCACCCTCGTGCAGTTCGGCGAGGGCGGCGCAGTTGACGTTGTTCTCCAGGTGGACGGGGACGCCGTCCGGCAGGGCGACGGCCATGGCGTCGAAGACGGGGCCGGCCTTGGCGGTCGCGGGGCGCTCCCCGGCGCCCTCCCGGTCGCGGATGGTGACGTCACCGACGGCGACGACGACGGCCCGCAGCGGGGCCCCCGGGGGCAGCGCGTCGAGGACCTTGCGGACGGTGTCGGCCGCCTCCGGCCGGGAGCCGGTGCCCTCGGCGAGCAGGCTGCCGTCCAGGGCGCAGGCGCGCACCCGCGTCTGGGCGGGCCCCAGGTCGACCGCGAGCACGGCGCCGGCGGCCGGTCCCAGCCGGTACACGGCGGCGCTGCGGCCGGTGGAGCCGGAGGCACGCCCGGAGTGGGCGGCGAGCTCCACGGCCTCCAGTTCGGCCACGGCGGTGGAGACGGTCGGTTTGGAAAGGCCCGCACCGGCCGCCAGCTGGGGTCGGGTGGCCGTGCCCGCCCCGGCCAGTACGTCGAACACCACACGGGCACTCTCACTCAGGTGCATGGTCTCCCCAGGTCGTGCTGCGGCCGAGCAGGGTGGCCGCAAGGGTGGCGCGGCACCGGGAATTCCGTGCCTCTTGACGCACCCTACTTCGTTAGTTAACTTCCTAACGAACTTCACGGTACTCGCCTGCCGTGGCCCGCAGAAGCCCGTCCCGGGGCTTCCCTACCTCTTCAACCGCCGTGGACCGGCGCACGGTTCGCCTGCCGTGCGACGTGTCCGCGCAACGACGAAAGAGGACCCGTGCAGGACTCCACGCCCTCCGTGGTCGGTATCGACGTGGGCGGCACCAAGACACAGCTGCGCGCCCGCGCGGGCGGCGGGACCGTCGCCGACCACGTCCGCAGCAGTACGGGCTGGCGGCCGCACGATTCCGGGGCCGCCGCCGACTGGCTGGCCGCGCTCGTCCACGACGCCCTGCCGCCGGGCACCCGTCCGTCCGCCGTCGCCGTGGGCGGTCACGCCTGCGAGACGCCGAGCCAGTGCGCGCGGATCCGGGCCGCGCTCCAGGAGCGGCTGGGGGTGCCCGCGCTGGTCGTGGGCGACGCCGAGCTGCTCGTCCCCGCCGCCGGGCTGGAGAAGGGCGTCGGCCTGGTGGCCGGCACCGGTTCGGTCGCGGTGGGACGGCTGCCCGACGGCGGCCCGGTCCAGGTCGGCGGCTGGGGCGCGGTCCTCGGCGACGAGGGCGGCGCGGCCGGACTCGTCCGCGAGGCCGCGCGGGCCGTCTGGGCGGCGCACGACCGCGGCGAGGAGCCCGACGCGCTGGCGGCCGGACTGGTCGAGGCGTTCGGTGTGGCCGAGGTGCCCGCGCTCGGCGCGGCGCTGGAGGCGGCCACGGACGTGTCCGCCGAGTGGGGCCGGCACTCACCGGTGGTGTTCGCCGCCGCCGAGGCCGGCTCGCCGCTCGCCCAGGATGTGATCGCCGACGGCGGCCGGGCGCTCGCCGCGCTCGTCGTCCGCCTCGCCGCCCGCGGGGTCGCGGTGGACGACGTGGTGGTGGCGGGCGGCACGGTGCTCGCCCAGCCCGCGCTGTACGAGGCGTTCACCCGCGCGCTCGCCGAAGCCCTGCCCGGAGCGCGGCCGCAGCCCCTGCGTGTGCCGCCGGTCGAGGGCGCGGTGGCGCTGGCCCGTTCCCTTCTGTGAGCCGGCGGCCGCCGTTCACCCTCCGGACACCGCCCCGTGGCCGGACCCTTCGCGAAGGGTCACGACACGGCCGTAGATCTTCGCTCGTCACCCCGGCCGCACGGCCGAAGCTCGCGCAGCAGTACCCCTTGGCAGAACTCAAGAGAGGCGCACTCATGCCGTCATCAGCCGGGCACCGCACCGCCGTCACCGTCGACCGGCGGGGCTTCCTGCGGACCTCCCTCGGGGCGTCGGCGGGCCTGCTCGCCGCACCGGCCTTCGTCACCTGGCTGGGCGCGGCGGACGCGAAGGCGGCCACGGGCCTCGCCGCGTTCGTCGACGACTACAAGTCCAACGTCCTGACGAACCAGACCCCCGAGACCAACGCGGTCGTCCGGATCCTGGGCGGCATGGCCGAGGTGTGGAAGACCGGCGACGCCTGGGACACCGGCCACGTCCTGGACCGCGAGGTGCTGCGCGCCAACATGCGCTACTGCGCCCGCGTCACCCGGACCCGCACCGAGGCCCAGGCGAAGGAGGCCTTCCTCTACGACCGCCAGCACCAGAGCTACGCCATGATCGCCGGTCTCGGGCCGCTCGCCGGGCTGTACAAGGCGGGCGCCAAGGCCGTCACGTCGATCACCAGCGCCCCGGACGGCACTCCCCCCGGCAAGATCAGCGACACCCTGCCCGCCGACGCCCCGGCCGGATCCGCCCTCGGGGCGGGCTCGTACGACTCGGAGCTGGGCAGGGTCGCGAAGCTGGTCGACACCGTGCGCGGCCCGTTCGCCTCGGGCAACCCGGCCAAGTTCGCCTTCCAGTACCCGCGCCCTTGGCGGATGAACGAGGACAGCGAGGTCGTCGACACCGGGGAGAAGGACGCCCTCGGCTACCCGGTGTACGACTCGCAGGTGGTCGTGGCCCCGCAGCTGCTGCGCCAGCGCTCCGAGAACGGGGAGGAGGACGGCGGCTTCCCCAGCGGCCACACCAACGCCTTCCACCTGGCCGCGCTGGCCTTCGCGTACGCGGTGCCCGAGCGGTTCCAGGAGCTGGTGACCCGCGCGTTCGAGCTGAGCCACACGCGGATCATGGCGGGCATGCACTCCACCGTCGACGTCATCGGCGGGCGGGTCATGGCCACCGCGCTGACCGCCGCGACGCTGGCCGACCCGGCGAACGCGGAGCTCAAGGCGGCGGCCCGCGCCCAGGCCCTCGCCTACTTCACACAGCGGACGGGCACCACGGCGGACACGCTGTACGCCTACGCCCACTCCGACGCCACCGACGCGTACGCCGACCGCGAGGCCAACGCCCGCGCGGTCGGACCCAGGCTGACGTACGTGCTGCCGCGCCGCGGCCGCAAGGACCCGCTCACCGTGCCCAAGGGCGCGGAGGTGCTGCTGGAGACGCGGCTGCCGTACCTGACGGCGGACCAGCGGCGCGAGGTGCTGCGGACGACGGCGCTGCCCTCCGGATACGTCCTGCTGGACGGCTTCGAGCAGTGGGGCCGCCTGAACCTGTTCGCCGCGGCGGACGGGTACGGCGCCTTCGACACCGACGTCGCCGTGACGCTGGACGCGGCGGCCGGGGGCTTCCACGCGGCCGACAGCTGGCGCAACGACATCGAGGGCGACGGCGGGCTGACCAAGCGCGGCACGGGCACGCTCACCCTCGCCGGCCACAACCGCTACCACGGCGGCACGGTCGTCGAGGCCGGCACGCTGGTCGCCGCGTCGCCCAACGCCCTGGGCCAGGGCGACGTCCGGGTGGCCGGCGGCACGCTCCGCGCGGACAAGGTGCTGCGGGTGCGCGGCTCGTACGTCCAGGAGGGCGACTCCACGCTGGAGCTGCTGCTGCGCAAGGACCACGGCCCGGCCCTCACCGTGAGCCGGCGGGTCCTGCTGGGCGGGGGCGGCGTGCTGTCGCTGCGGCTCGACCCCGAGCGTCCGCCGGTCGCCGGGACGACCGTCCCGGTGCTGTCGGCTCCGCACCTGCGCGGCCGCTTCGACCGGGTCGAGCTGGACTCGGCGACGCTGAAGGCCGTGCCGGTCCACACGGCTGACGGACTGTCGGTGCGACTCGTGCGGCGGTGACGCCCTGCGCGGCGGGGGCTGATGCACAGTGGGTCCATGAGGGACCTGCTCGCCCCCGCCGTTCCCCGGCCGGTTCCGCCTGCGTCCCGGGCACCGTCGGGGGCGGCGCGGCGGCCGGGCGGACGGTGGCCGGTGCGGCTCCTGGCCGCGCTGCTGCTCGCGCAGATGGCCTGCGCGATGGTCACGACCGCGGTGCGGCAGACGCCCACGATCGACGAACCGGTGTACGTGGGCGCCGCCGCCGAGTACGTCCACGAGCACCGGCTGCGGCTCAACCCCGAGCATCCGCCGCTCGGCAAGCTGGTCATCGGGGTGGGTGTCGCCCTCGCGGACCCGCACATCGACGCGTCCTACACCGGGGACCAGGGCCGGGTGGGGCGGCACCTGCTCTACGAGTCGGGCAACGATCCCTGGCGGCTGATGCTGTGGGCCCGCCTTCCGGTGATCGCGCTGACGTCGCTGTTCGGGCTGGTGGTGTTCGCCTTCGCCCGTGAACTGGCCGGTCGCGTGGGCGGCTTGGCCGCGCTCGCCCTGTACTGCCTCTCCCCCGACGTCATCGCCCACGGCTCCCTCGCCACGCTCGACGTGCCCGCCGCCGGGTTCGTGCTGACGTCGGCGTGGCTGGTGTGGCGGGCCCGGCGCGGGCCCCGGCTGTACCTGCCGCTCGCGGGGATCGCGCTGGGCGCCGCCGTGGCCACCAAGATGAGTACGTTGCCCGCCGTCGCGGTGCTGATGGTGCTGGCCGCGGTGTCGGTGTGGCGCGCCTGCGCGGGCGGCCGGCGCCTGGTGCGTGCGGTGGCCGGGGCGGGCGTGGTGGCCCTGGCCGCGATCGCGGTGGTGTGGGCCGTGTACCTGGTCGTCGATCCGCGGCTGCGCTGGACTCCGGAGCAGCATGTGCCCGTGGTGCACGGGGCGCGGGGTCTGCTCGTGCGCCTGCTGCCGTTCCCGGAGGCGTACCGGGACGGGATGCGCGTGCAGTTCGGGCTGGAGAACCGGCCGTGGCAGGGCTACCTGTTCGGCCGTCTCTACGACGGCTCCCTCTGGTACTACCTGCCGGCCGCGCTCCTGGTGAAGACGCCGCTGGGGGCGCTCGCGCTGTGGGTCGCCGGTGCCGTCGTGGTGGTGGCGGTACGGCGGCTGCGCCCCGCGGCACCGTACGTGCTGGCCGCTCCCGTGGTACTGCTGATGGCGGCCATGCAGGGGGCGCGCGACCTCGGCACCCGGTACGCCGTGTTCCTGCCGTTGTTCCTCGCGGTGGCGGCGGCGTGTGTGCTCGTGGTGCGGCGGTGGTGGGTGCCGGTCGCGGTGGCCGTGCTGGTGGCGTTCACCGGCGTCGGTTCGGTGCGGACGTACCCCTTTTATCTGCCCTACTCCAACGAGGCGTTCGGCGGACCGGGCAGGACGCGGGAGTGGCTGCACGACTCGAACGTGGACTGGGGGCAGGACCTCGGGCGACTCGCCGAGCGGCTGCGGGAGAGGTATGCCGGTGAACGGGTGTGGCTCGTCTACAAGGGCAGTGGAGTGCCGGGGTTCTACGGCATCAGGAGCGCCGACCCCCGCGGGGTGCCCGTCGCCGGTGTGCGCGGGCTGCTGGTGGTGTCGGACTCGGCTGCCGCGAAGGCCAGGGGGCGGCTGGCCGAACTGATCGGCGGCAGCCGCCCCGTGGACCACGTCGGGCACTCGATCACGATCTATCGCCGTTGAGCGTCCCGGAGTCAGTGCGCGGCGTGGAAGAAGCCGTCGGTGCTGACGTTGGGCATCACCCTGCTGGCCACCCGGTAGCGGCCATTGGGAACCTCGGGGCACCTCGCCACGTGCACGGCCAGGGGGCCGGCCCACTCGTAGCCGCGGCGTTCCGCGTGGCGGGAGAGGCTGTCGGTGAGGTCCTGGCCCACGTCGACGCCGGTGCGGGTCAGGTGTTCGTGCACGTCGTCGGGCAGTTCCACGTCGTAGGCGTTGGGGACCATGACCCGGCCCTCACTGCACACCACTGCGTTCTCGTCGCACTCGCGTCGCAGGGCGTCGAGGACCTCGACCGGTTCCTTGTCGCGGACCCGCGCCCACAGCGCCTCCCATCGGCTCTCCAGGGTCTCTTCCAGCGCGCTCAGGGCGCCCATGCGGTATCACCTGCCGGAAACGTCGTCGGTTCGGTTGCGGTGGCCCGGGGTGGGCGTCCTACCGCTCGTCGTAGTCGTCGGGGCGCACCTCGGCCTCCTCCAGGGCCTCGCGCATCGTGCGGCCGGTCGCGCCCGGCGGGCGGTCCCGGTTCTCGTCCTGCTGTTCCAGGACCTCGTCGGTCGTCTGGGTCTTCGGCCGGTTCTCCTCGGGGACGGTCATGGCCGTGGCTCCTCGTGCGTCGTAGGGGATCTTCTGCGGCGGCGGGTTCCCGCCCTGCGCCCGGGTATCCACCCGCCGGGCGCCTCATGTGCTCCCGCGAGAAGCCCTGGTCACCACGGTGCGTGAGCTATGTTGAACGTCCCTGGGAGACGAAGGAGGCGCACCGGTGCCATCGCCGCAGCAGGCACGCGCACAGGCATCCGCGATCACCTCGGGGAAGGCCGCCCCGGAAGCGGAGGTCTCCCCGTCCGCCCAGCTCAGAACGCTCTTCGACCGGCCCCGGCTGTCCCCGGGGCAGCGGCGCATCGCCCAGTACCTGATCGAGCACATCACCGAGGCGGCGTTCCTGTCGATCACGGATCTCGCGGACCGGGTCGGGGTGAGCCAGCCCTCGGTGACGCGGTTCGCCTCCGCCGTGGGCTTCAGCGGCTACCCGGCGCTGCGGGAGAAGCTCCAGTCGATCGCGCTCGGGACGCTCGCCGGCGGGCCGGCCGAGGAGAACCAGGGCAACGAGCTGCAGGCGGCGGTCGACGCCGAGATCGAGAACCTGGAGAACCTGCGGCGGGACTTCGCCGACCCGAACCTCGTGATCGACATCGGCCGCAAGCTGTCCTCGTCCACGCCGCTGACCGTCCTGGGCCTGCGCATCTCCGTGTCGCTCGCCGAGTACTTCGCCTACGCCGCCCGCCGGATCCACCCCGACGTCCGGCTGGTGACCCGCGGCGGCAGCGTCGCCTACGACGCGCTGCTGCAGTCCCGCGAGGCGGGCGGCACCTGGGTGCTGGCGTTCTCCATGCCCCGGCACGCCCAGGAGACCCTGACGGCCGTCCGGGTCGCGCGGGGCGCCGGACTCAAGGTCGCCCTGATCACCGACCTGGCGCTCGGACCGCTCGCCGACGAGGCCGACGTCGCCTTCGCCACCGGGACCGGATCGCGCCTGGTCTTCGACTCCTACGCCGCCCCGGGCGTGATGTGCTCGGCGCTGCTCCAGGCCATGACCGACGCGGACCCGGAGCGGACGCAGGCGCGGCTGGAGGAGTACGAGCAGGTCGCCGACCAACACCAGTTCTTCCTCCGCGACTGACTCTCCCCACGGGCGCGGACCCGGCAGACGTCCCGATCACACACGCGGACCATCCACAACAAAGCGCGCATGAATGTTTTCATGCTCCTTGCAAACCGGTTGGCATATATAAATACTGCTCACGGATCGCGACCCGGCTGTTCCGGATCCGTTCCGCACCCGAGGAGGCCGAGTCCTACCCGCTTCGGCGTCCCGGGTGTCCGTGGCGGCCCCGGTCATCCCCTAGACCGGGGCCGCCCCGACCCGTCGTCCACCCTCACGACGCCGCACACCGGAAGCGATGATCATGCCCCTGACGTCCACGCGCATCAGCCCGGACTGGCCCTGCCAGGTCAAGACCCCCGGGAGCTACGACTGGGAGCGCTCGGCGGCCAAGTGGCTGCGCGAGCTGGTGCCCGCGCGCTACGCCGGATACCCCGTGTTCGTCCGCCACCCGGTGCTCCTCGCCCGGCACGCCCAGATCCAGGTCCAGCACGAGATCCGGGTGGCCCGCACCGCCCTGCAGACCGCCCGCGCCGACCTGCCCGGTCTCGGGCTGCACGAGGGCGTCATCGAGCACACGATCAAGCTGTACGCGGCCGAGCTCATGCAGTTGCAGCACATCGCGCGCAGCGTCCGGGCGGTCACCCAGGCACTGGTGGAGGCGAACCGCCCCTCCTGAACCCCGGGCATGACCCGCGCCGCACGTGGCACCCGGGAGTGAATGAGCACCACACAAGTCCGGCGCGGCGAGCCGGTGACCACGGTCCTGACCTGGCAGGTGCGACCCGGCCGGGAGCGGCAGTTCGAGGAGTGGACCCGCGGCATCACGCGCTGCGCCAGAGAGTTCCCCGGCAACGAGGGCGTCTCCTGGCTGACGCCCGAGGACGGCCACCGTTACCACGCGGTGCTGCGCTGGTCCGACCAGCACCGGCTCGCCGCCTGGCTGGAGTCCGAGGAACGGGCGCGCTGGCACCGGCGGATCGAGGACATCGCCACCGAGGTCAGCAGCGAACGCCAGTCGACGACCGGCATGGAGACCTGGTTCAGCCTGCCGGGCACCACCGTGCAGGCGCCGCCCCGGTGGAAGATGGTCCTCACGACCTTCCTCGGCGCCTATCCCTTCACCCTGCTCGTCCAGTGGCTGGTGACCCCGCACACCACCGGCTGGCCGCTGCCCCTGCGGGCCGCGGTGTTCCCGCTGGTCCTGCTGCCGGTGCTGACGTACCTGGTGATGCCGCGGCTCAGCCGGCTGCTGCGGCTGTGGCTCTATCCGCGCGACGGCCACTGAACGGTCTCCCACGAGCCCGATGGGACCGATGGGGCGCCTGTGATGCCTGAGCATTCGGTGCGCACAAGGCTGTCTTCGAATCAGGCCGGGTGTGCAATGCTCGACGCGTGACGAGCGAGCCCGTGACACCGCCGGATCCCGGTGCGGCACCGGACCTGGCCGAGCTGGCCAGGGTCGTCGCCCGGCAGCGCGCCGAGCTGGACCGGCTGCGTGACCAGGCGGCGACGTCGGCCGTCGTGGAGCGGGCCAAGGGCGCGGTGATGGCACTGACCGGGTGCGCCGCGGACGCCGCCGGCGAGCGGCTGCTCCAGCGGGCCAAGGCGGCCCGTCACACCCTGCTGGAGGAGTGCTGGATCACGCTCGGCGCTCTGGCGCCGACGGCGCCCGGTCCGGGCGGGGCCACCGAGCCCGCCGACACCGACATCCCCGGCCCCGGGGCGGACGTCCTGGAGGAGTCGGCCGCGCCGGACGACGTCTCCGCCGCCCTGGCCCGCCTCGGTCAGGCCCTCGTCCGGGTGACGACACCGCACGACCTCGCGCGGTGCCTGCTGGAGCACCTAGGGCCGGACATGGCGGCGGACGCGGTCATGATCTACGCCCGCAGGCCCGACGGCGGCCTCGCGCTCATCGGGCACGCGGGCATCGGCGACAGGCTGGCCTCCCAGTGGTCCCGGGTCCCGCCGCTCGGCGGGATCGCGGCGCTGGAGGCACTGCGGGCGGGCGAGCCGCGGTGGCTGGAGGACCTGCCCTCGGACGCGCGGCGGTACCTGCTGATCGGGGACCCTCCCGAGCGGTGGCGGTCGCGGGCCTGGCTCCCCGTGTCCGCCGCGGGCTCGGCCGAGGTCTGCATCGGCGTGCTGCGCCGCCGGGCCGGGTCGTTCACGCCGCGCGACCGCGCACACCTGCGGGGCGTCACCGAGCTGTGCGCCGGGCGGCTGCGCGCCTTCGATGCCCCCGCCGAGCGGTCCTCCGACGCCGCCACGGTCGCGGCGCAGGCGCTGTTCGACGCCCTGCCGGTCTCGGCGATGCTGCTCACGCCGGTGCGTGCCGCCTCGGGTGAGCCCGAGGACTTCCGGGTGGAGGCCGCGACCGCCCAGGTGGGCGAGCTGCTGGGCCGGCCCGGCGAGGAGCCGGCCGGGCGGCGGCTGCTGGAGTTCCGGCCGGCCCTGGCGGGCGGGCCGCTGTGGCGGGGCTGCCTGCACGTGCTGGCCACCGGGGAGCCGCACGAGAGCGAGCCCTTCGCCCACGAGGAGACGGTGGCGGACGTCGCGGAGCTGTTCACCTACACGACACGGGTGGCGCCGCTGGGCGACACCCTGATCGTCTCCTGGATCCGGCACGGCTCGTCCGACCGGCAGGAGCAGCGGCTGGCGGATTTGCAGCGCCTGGGCAGCCTCGGCTGGGCGAACTGGAATCTGGTCACGCGGGAGGGTTCCTGGTCGACGCAGGTGTTCACCCTGCTCGGCCGGGACCCCGCGCACGGCCCGGTGCGTCTGACCGAGGTGCCGGAGCTGGCCCTGCCCGAGGACACCCCCGCGCTGACCCGCGCCGTCGGCGAACTCATCGAGGAGGGACGGGCGTTCGACGTGCCGTTCCGGATCAGGACGACCGGCGGCATCCGGCATCTGCGGCTGGTGGCCGAGGCGGTGGCCGACTCGTACGGCACGCCCGTCGAGGTGCACGGCTTCGTGCAGGACATGACAGCCCGGCGGCGGGCGGAGCTGGCCCTGGTGGAGAGCGAGCGGGCGATCCTCACGCAGCACGACGTGCTCCAGGCCGAACGGACCCTGGCCTCCCGGCTGCAGCACGCGCTGCTGCCGATGGCCAACCGGCCGGTGCACCTGGCCGGGCTGCGCGTCGAGGTCGCCTATCTGCCGGCCCAGTCGGGGGTGCACGTCGGCGGCGACTGGTTCAGCGCGATCGAACTGCCCGACGGGGACGCGCTGCTGGTGGTCGGCGACGTCGCCGGGCACGGTGTCGACGCGGTCGCCACGATGGCCCAGCTCCGGTTCACCGCGAAGGGCATGGTCATCACCGGCTCGTCGCTGACCGGCGCGCTCGCCCGTCTCAACACCCTGCTGCTGCACTCGCGTGACTCCCACGCGACCGCGACGATGGTGCTGGCCCGCTACGAGCCGCGCCGGCGGCGCCTGGTCTGGGCGCAGGCGGGGCATCCCCCGCCGCTGCTCCTGCGCAACGGCGAGGCGCGCTACCTGGACCGCCCGAGGGGCATGCTGCTCGGGGCGACCGCGACGCCGGTGTTCGAGGAGGCCGAGTGCCCTCTCGCGCCCGGTGACCGGCTCATCCTGTACACGGACGGCCTCGTCGAGCACCCCCCGGAGAGCATCGACCTCGGTCTGGAGCGGCTCGCCGAGGCGGTCGCGGCCCCGCACACCGACGGGCCCGTGTCGCTGGGGCCGCTGCTCGCGCGGATGCTGCCGGACGAGCGGCGGGACGACGTGTGCGTCGTGGACGTCCGGGTCCCGGGAGTCGTGGAGCCGTAGGCGCGGGTCGGAAGCGCGCATCTATGAGTCGCCGCGATGCCGCCAGTACCACCACAGGCCCACGACGAACGCCAGCAGGAACAGGGTGGGCAGCACCAGGCCGGGGACGCGGGAGCCGTTCATGGGCGGGGCCTTCGGTTCGTGGCGGATCGGGCGCCTCGTGGGTCGCCCCGGCCCAGGGTGACGCCGGGCGGGCCCGCGCTTCCGCCGCTTTTCCCAGCCGTTGCCGGGCGTTCGACCGCCGGGGCGCGAGGTCAGTCGACGGGGTGACCCGGCGGGATGCCGACGGCGTCGGAGAGGCGCAGCAGCGGCCCGTCGTACGTCTCGTGTCCGCCCCACTCGACCGGGTCGAGGACGAAGCCGACGTGGTCGCCGCCGCCGGCCCGGGTCAGGACACGGCCGACGAACCAGGCCGGGGCCTCCTCCAGGACGAGCGCCCCGCCGTACGCCTCCCGCAGCCGCACGTCCTTCAGCTTGTCCGTGCGGTCGCCGGTGCGCCCGCCGAACAGCTCGGCGAGGGCGTGCTGTTCGCGGGCGAGCAGGTGCACGGCGAGCACCTCGGCGTTCCGGGCCACCCGGAAGGTGTGGTTCAGCTCGGACAGCCACACCACGAAACGCACCGGACGGATCGAGCACTGCGAGGCGAACCCGACGAGACAGCCCGCCCGTTCACCGCCCGCGACGGCCGTGACCACACACATGTCCGGATTCAGCCGTCCGATGAACGCGTCCACGTCCGCCATGTCCACACCGCTCCTTCACCCTCACGCGTGCCGGGCCCCGGCCTCACCCCACCATGGTGGCCGGGCGGGTGCCAGGCGGGGGGACGCCGTGCCGGGGTGGGTCAGCTCGTGGCCGGCGCGGTGCGGGACTCCAGTGCGGTCCGGGTGTCGTTGCCGTAGACGCCGGTCTCGTCGCCGCGGATGCCGTACCAGAGCTGGAAGCGGGCCACCGCCGCCGTGAGGGTAGGGTCGTAGCGGCCGTTGGTGGAGCCGTCCCGGTAGACGTCCGGGATGCGCAGCAGGCGTTCCTGGAGCTCGGTGACCTCGGGTCCGGTGGCTCCCTCGCGGAGCGTGCCGGGCCCGTCGGGATCCACCGGTGCGGAGGCCTGCGGTGAGGTGGGGGTGGGGGTGGGGGCAGAGGCCGAGGCGGAAGCCGGGGGCCTGGGTGCGGGGGCCGCCTTGTCGTCCGTCTTCTCGCCGCGCAGCAGCAGCGCGCCGCCGAAGCCGATCACGGCTGCCGCGACGACGGCCACCGCCACGGCGGCGCGGCGCAGCCCGGCCCCCGCGGGTGCCGCGTGGGCCTCCGCGTACCGGCGGGTGGCGCGGGCCACGGGCGGGAGTTCCTCCGTCAGGGCCTCGGAACCGGCCGGCGGTCCCGGCAGGGTGACGGACTCGTAGCCCGCAGGCTCGGGGCCCCGGGATGCCGTGTGTGCCGCGCCGGTCTCCTCGCGGAACTCCCGCATCAGCTCGGCGAGGGCGTCGGTGCGGCGCGGTCGCAGGACTCGGATGGGTTCCAGGGCCGGGCCGTCGTGCGGCGGCCGGGGCTCGGACGGTGTCGACACGCGTGCTCTCCTTGCGTCCGGGCTCGGGGGCGCCCGTCTTCGGGGGTCGTGCTGCCGCTAGATACGCGGCTGCCGCGCCCGCAGTTCAGAGGGCGCTCGGGCAGCGGGCGCAGAGCACTCGGTTCCTTCCGAAGGGTGCACTGAGTGCCATACGTGGTCCCCGGGGGTGCTACGTTCCCGCTCATGAGCTCCGAGAAAGCCGGCGCCGGGACCGGAAAGACGCCCATGCGGGACGCCCTGGTGGCGGCGGCGTTCCAGCTGTTCCTCGAACGGGGCTACGAGCAGACCACCGTCGACGACATCGTGGCGCTCGCCGGGGTGGGACGGCGCTCCTTCTTCCGCTACTTCCCCTCCAAGGAGGACGTGGTCTTCCCCGACCACGAGCGGTGCCTGGCCGACATGACGGCCTTCCTCGCCGAGGGCGCGGACGACGACGAGCCCGTGCGGCGGGTGTGCGACGCGGCCCGGCTGGTGCTGCGGATGTACGCCGAGAACCCGACGTTCTCGGTGCAGCGCTACCGCCTCACCAGGCAGGTGCCCGGGCTGCGCGCCTATGAGCTGTCGGTGGTGTGGCGCTACGAGCGGGCCCTCGCCGCGTACCTGCGCCGGCGGTACGCGGCCCGCCGGGACGGGACCCTGCAGGCCGACGTGATCGCGGCGGCGGTGGTGGCCGCGCACAACAACGCCCTGCGCTCCTGGCTGCGTTCGGACGGGCAGGGCGAGGCGAGCGCCGCGGTGGACCACGCGCTGGCGTACGTGCAGTCCGCCTTCGGCGAGGCGCCGGTGCCTCCGGCCGGGGAGCGGCCCGAGGACGTGGTGGTCGTCGTCTCGCGGCGCGGGGCGCCCCTGTGGCGGGTGGTGCAGCAGATCGAGTCGGCGCTGGGGCGGGCCTGAGCGTCCCCACATTGAGGGTACGGAGTGCCTTTACGAGTGGCACTGAGTGCCATACTCTGTGCTCCGTGCACGGTGGCACGGCGAACCGCGCACGCGTGTGCGCGGGTGACCGCGCCCACGGGATTCCGGCCGAGTGCAGGGAGTTGACCAGCGTGTACCACCACTCAGGAAGCGTCGCTCAGCAGGCAGCCGGCTCCGCGACGGGTCTCCTCGACCCGAGGGGCCAGGACTCGGAGGCCATCCTCTTCCAGCGCTGCACCTGGTGCGGCACCGCCATGTACCACCGGGTGCTCTGTCCGGTCTGCCGGGGCAGCGAGCTGCGGACGGAGCGCGCCGAGGGCACAGGCACGGTGCGCCACTCCACGGTGGTGCACCGCAACACGCCCGCGGCGCGCAACGTGTCCCTGATCGAGATGTCCGAGGGCTTCGTCGTGCGCGGCCGGGTGATGGGCCCGCCCATCGGCATCCACAGCGGGGACCGGGTGCGGCTGTCCACGGCCAAGGACCCGGTCCGGGGCGAGCCGGTCTTCCAGCTGCTGGACGAGCCGTACCGGGCCTGGAGCTGACGCCTCAGCCCGGGATCAGCTCACCGGTGCGCACGGGCCGTCCGGTCTCGAAGCTCCGGTTGGCCGCCAGGCCCACTGCCAGGGCCAGCGCTCCGTCGCGCTCGGTGGCCGTCGGGTGGGTCGCCGCCGCGGGTTCCGCCGCACGGGCCGGGTCGGCGGGGCCGAACAGCGCGTCGAGCATGCGCGGATCACCGCCGCCGTGGGCCTCGTGGGCGACCGCGAGCGGCACGTCCACCGGCGGCCGCCACAGCGGGCGCAGGGTGAGGCGGGCGCCGCCCGCGTGTTCCGCCGCCGTGTCTCCGTGCAGGGCGCCCGCGGCCGAGGTGACCCGGGTCAGGGGCGGCTGCCAGCGGCTCTCCTCGACCTCCAGCTCCAGCCGCCCCCCGCTGCCGTTGAACATCACCCGGTAGCCCTCCCACGGGGAGTAGGCGGTCAGGTGGTACGTCATCGTCGCGCCGCGTGCGTAGCGCACGAGGACGGACATGTCGTCCTCGATGGTGACCGGCCCGTCGAAGACGTTCCGGTCGCGCAGGTAGCCGTCGTCGCGCTCGGCTTCGAGGTAGAGGGCGCGCAGCGTGTCGTTGGCCGCGAGGTCCAGGGCGAAGGGGTCGTCGGCGGCCCGGTCGGCGCCGTGGGCGCGGTCGTAGTCCCGGCGCAGTCCGTGCCGCTCCCCCGCCTCGCGGCCGTAGAAGCCGAGCCGCCCGTAGCCGAAGGCCTCTTCGGGCTCGTCGGCGAGCCACCAGTTGACCAGGTCGAAGTGGTGCGAGGACTTGTGCACCAGCAGGCCGCCGCTGTGCCGCTTCTCGCGGTGCCAGCGGCGGAAGTAGTCGGCGCCGTGCCGTACGTCGAGCAGCCACTCGAAGTGCACCGACAGCACCTCGCCGATCGCGCCCTCGGCGAGCAGGGCGCGGACCTTCTCGTGCACCGGGTTGAAGCGGTAGTTGAAGGCGACGGTCAGGGAGTTGCCGGTCTCGCGGACGGTGCCGAGGATGCGGGCGCAGCGCTCGGCGTCGACGGTCATCGGCTTCTCCGTGACGACCCGGCAGCCCGCGCGCAGGGCCGGGACGATGTAGCGGTCGTGCTCGGCGTCGACGGTGGTGACGACGACCTCGTCGATGTCCTCCTTCGCCAGCAGGTCGGCGAAGCGGTCCGGCTCCCACACGGCGGCCGCCGGTGCGCCGGCCTCGGCCAGCAGGCGGTTGTGGAAGGCCATCCGGGTCGGGCTGGGGTCGCACAGCGCGGCCACCAGGTGGCCGGGGCGCTCGGTGAGGCCGCGGGTGAAGAGCTGGGCCCGGTGGCCGGTGCCGACGACGGCTGCGCGCAGGACGGGAGTTCGGCTCATGGCAGGTGACCTTTCCCGGGGAGGGGCCGTCCACTCCCCGGAGCCGAAAGCGCTTGCCGGAACGCGGTCAGAGCGTGACGCGCAGGCCCACCGTGCCGTCCACGCCCCGCCGCAGCCGGCTGCCGAGCAGCGTGAGCCGGCCGGTGAGGCCGTACTTGCGGGCGATCAGCCTGCGGTAGCGGGCGGTGGTGGCCGGGTCGCAGATCTCGGCGGTCGCGGGCACCTGGTCACCGGTGGGGTTGCCGCGCAGGTCGCAGGGGCCGACCAGGACGTCGGGGCGGTTGCGGATCCGCTTCACCTTCCAGGAGTCGGCGGGTGTCCAGACGCCGAGCGCGTCGCCGTCCCGTACCACCCAGACCGGGGTGGCGACCGGCGTGCCGTTCCCGCGGTAGCTGGTGATCAGCAGGTACTTGCCCGCGGCCAGTCGGTCCAGCGCCGTGTCGTCCATGCCGGGCAGTGTACGAGCGCCCGCCCGGCTTCAGTCCAGCGCCGCCGCCATTCTCCGCACCGCCTCCGTGATCACCTCGGAGGAGGCCGCCAGGTTGAGGCGGACGTGCCCGGCGCCGCCGGTGCCGAAGGGGAGGCCGGAGTTGAGGGCGACCCGGCCGCGGCGCAGGAAGACGTCCGCCGGGTCGTCGCCGAGGCCGAGGGCGCGGCAGTCGAGCCAGGCGAGGTAGGTGGCGTCGCCCGGCCGGTAGCGGATGGCGGGCAGGTGCTCGGCCAGCAGGTCCGCGAGCAGCCGCCGGTTGGTGTCGAGCCCGGCCAGCAGGGCGTCCAGCCAGGGGACGCCGTCGCGCAGGGCGGCGGTGTGGGCGATGACGCCGACGTGGCTGGGACCGTGCCCGACCTCCTCGGGCATCCGGGCCAGGTCGGCGGCGGCGCCGGGTCCGGCGAGGGCGAGGGCGGCCTTGAGCCCGGCCAGGTTCCACGCCTTCGAGGCCGACATCAGCGACAGGCCGCGCTCGCCGCCCGGCACGCTCAGGTACGGCACGAACCGCGCGTCGCCGAGCACCAGCGGCGCGTGGATCTCGTCGGCGACGACGCGCACGCCGTACCGCTCGGCGAGCGCGGCGACGGCGGAGAGTTCCTCGGCCGTGTGCACCGTTCCGGTCGGGTTGTGGGGGCTGCACAGCAGGAGGGCGGCCCGTCGCCCGTCGGCGACGACCTGCCGGAAGGTCTCCTCCAGGACACCGGTGTCGATGCGGCCGTCCGCGCCGAGCGGGGCCTCCACCACCCGACGGTCCATGTGCTCGAGGAAGTGGTAGAACGGCGGGTACACCGGCGAGTTCACGACCACCGCGTCCCCGTACCCGGTGACCAGCTTGAGCATCTCGACCACGCCCTGCATGACGTCGGGCACGATCGCGGTGCGCTCGACCGCGAGGCCGTCCCAGTCCCACCGCTTCCCGGCGAAGGCGGCCAGGGCCCGCGCGTACGCGGTGCCGGCGGGGTAGCCGGTGTCGCCGAGTTCCAGCGCGTCGGTGACGGCGCGTACGACGGGCTCGGCGAGCGGCACGTCCATCTCGGCCACCCACAGCGGCAGCACGTCCTCGGGGTGGGTGCGCCACTTCATGCTGGTACGGCGCCGGAGGCGGTCGAGGGTGAGGATCTGCAGGGGATTCGGTTCACCGGACGTCTCGTGCGGGATCCTGGTCATGGGCACACGATAGGGGGCGGTGCGGTGAGCCGGAGTCTTGAGGACGGGGAGCGGGCGGCGGCCACGGGCCCGGCCCCGGAGATCGCCTGCGACGAGTCGGGCTCGGACGGCGAGAACCTCACCGGCGGGAACACGGACGTGTTCGCGCACGCCAGTGTGTCGCTGCCCGTGCCGGCGGCCGCGGCGGCCGTGGCCGAGATCCGGGACCGGATCCGCTCGCCGGCCGAGGAGTACAAGGCCACCCACCTGCTGCGGGAGAAGCACCGGGCGGTCCTGGAGTGGCTGCTCACGCCGGACGGGCCGATCCACGGGCGGGCGCGGGTGCACCTGATGGAGAAGTCGTTCTTCGTGGTGGACCGGGCCGTCGGCCTGCTGCTGGGCGATCCGGCAGCCGCCGTCACCCTCTTCCGGGCCGGACGCCGCACCTTCGGGGAGGAGGGCTGGCGGGCCTTCCTCGAGGCGGCCAACCGCCTGCTGCGGGTCCGCCACGACGGCGACCCGGTGGCCGCCTTCTACGGCACGGTCGACGCCCTGCGCCGGGATTCTCCGCGCTCGGACGCCGCGGAGGTCCTTGAGCGGCTCGCGGCGACCCGGCCCCGGGCGGTCTCCTACCGGGCGGGGTTCCTCGCCGGGCCGCCGCTGGTCCCGGTGCTCAACCCGCTGCTCCCGGCGATCGTCCGGACGGCCGCGCTGTGGAGCGCGGACGGGCGGCCGGTCCGGCTGGTGCACGACCGGCAGAACATGCTGACCCCGGACCGCATCGCGTGGATCGAGGAGACGGCCCGGCGGACCGGGGCCGGCCTCGTGGGGCTGCGGCTCGTCGTGGCGCGCGAGGACGCGCGGGTGCAGGTGGCGGACTTCCTCGCCGGGATCGCCCGCAAGATCGCCTCCGATGAGCTGAACGGGCGCGGGGACCCGGCGCTCACCCTCCTGCTGCGGCCCTACGTCGATCCGGCCTCGGTGTGGGGCGACGTGCGCAGCGGGGCCCTGCTCGCCGCCCCGGTGGCGGGCTGACGGCTCGAAAGATCACGCGTGCGGTGAACGCGGCACTGCTGTGGCCCGTATGGATGAGGGGCGCTCAACTCAAGGAGGGCCCCGCGGTGTTCACACCGTGATGTTCTGGTTCGGGAGCCATGCATGAGGCACGCACGACGACGGGTCGTCCGGCGAGTGACACGGCTGGCGGCCGTCGGCGGACTCCTCCTCGGAGGAGCGATGGTCACACGCGCCGTGGCGAGCGAGCCCCCGGACCCCTCCATCGGCGTCCCCTACTCCGCGCGGCCCGCGACCGGCATGGGCACCGACCTGGTGTCCCGGCTCGGGACCTCCCGCACGGCGGGCAGCTGGGTCGACTCGGGCGGGCGGCCGGTCGTCGCGGTCACCGACGAGAAGGCCGCCGCCGAGGTGAAGCGCGCCGGGGCCCGGGCGAAGATGGTCCGCCACAGCATGAGCGACCTCAAGTCCGCGACGGCGACGCTGCGTTCGGCACCCAGAGTGGCCGGCACGGCGTGGGCCCTCGACTACCGGAACAACCAGGTGGTCGTACGGGGTGACAGCACCGTCTCCGCCGCGGACTGGTCCCGGCTGACCGAGGTCGCGGAGGGCATCGGGGGCTTCGTGCGCATGGAGCGCTCCGAGGGCACGTTCACGACGCGGATCAACGGCGCGGAGCCGATCCTGTCGACGGCCGGGCGCTGTTCGGCGGGCTTCAACGTGACCGACGGGAAGAGCGACTTCATCCTCACGGCCGGGCACTGCGGACCCGATGGTTCCGTCTGGTTCTCCGACGACCGGGGCCGGGACCAGGTCGGCACTTCGCTCAGGGGAAGCTTCCCCGGCGACGACTACTCCCTGGTGAAGTACGACAGCGGCCGCGCGGGCGAGGGCGCGGACGTCGTGGCCGTCGGGGACGGCAAGGGCGTGCGGATCACGGGCGTCGCCGATCCGGAGGTCGGGCAGCGGATCTTCCGCAGCGGCAGCACCAGCGGGCTGCGCCAGGGGGAGGTGACCGCGCTGAACGCCACGGTCAACTACCCCGAGGGCACGGTCACCGGGCTGATCGAGACGAACGTGTGCGCGGAACCGGGCGACAGCGGCGGCCCGATGTTCGCCGACGGCATCGCGCTCGGCCTGACGTCGGGCGGCAGCGGGGACTGTGCCCAGGGGGGTACGACGTTCTTCCAGCCGGTGACGAAGGCGCTGGCCGAGCTGGACGTCAAGCTGATCGTGGCCAAGCAGGCCGGGGGCGGCACCGGTGCCGCGCCCGCGCCGTCGGCCCCGCAGGGTGCCGCCGCCTCACCCGGCTCGTCGGCGCCGGTGACGGGCGAGGACGTGTCGGGCCTGCTGACCCGGCTCGCCGATCCGCGCAACGTCGGTCCCGGCCTGCTGGTCATCGCGGGCAGTCTGGTGGCGCTGGTGGCGACCCGGTGGATCCGCGCCGAGCAGGACCGCAAGGCGTACCGGCAGTACTACTCGGCCACCTGGGGATGACGCCGGTGCCCGCACGCCGAGGGGTGTCCCGGTCAGCCCAGGGTGAGCAGCACCGTGGCGACTCCCGCTCCCAGCAGCCCCAGGATCTGGCGGCGGCTGACGCGCTCGCGCAGGAGGGCGAGGCCGAGGACGACGGGCAGGGCCGGGTAGAGGGAGGCGAGGACGACGGCCACGGCCAGCAACTGCTGCTGGGCGGCGAGCAGATACAGGACCAGACCGAGGGCCGCCCCGGCCCCGATGAGGACGGCCTGGAGGCAGCGGAGCGGCGGCAGCATCAGCCGGCGGGCGTGGCGGGCGGCGTCCGGCAGCAGGACGAGGACCGCGGCGACCCGGCCCGCCGCGACGGGCCACAGCCCGCTTGCGGGGTCGGCCTGGCCGAGGGCGAGGTACTGCACGGCCACGCCCACGCTGGCGAGCAGCCCGTCGGCCGTGCCCTTCCCGGTGCCGGTGTCCGGGCTCCCGGCTCCGCCCGGGCTTCCGGCTCCGCCCGGGCCGCGGCGACGGCCCTGGCCTCCGGCGACGAACCACAGCGCGGGCACCGTGACGGCGATGCCGAGCCAGGCGACGGCGCCGGGGCGGTCGCCGAGGACGAGCACGCCGCACAGCACCGACAGCGCGACTCCGGTGACGGCGCTCACGGGCACCACGACGCTCATCGCGCCGCGGCTCAGCCCGCGGTTGAGGAACCGCATGGCGACACCGCTGCCGACGCCGGACAGCGCGCCCCACAGCAGGTCGGTGCGGTGGACGGCGTCGGCGGGCAGGAGGAGTGCGGCGGCGCAGGCGAGCAGGAGGCCGCCCAGCTGGCCGAGGAAGGTGACGGCGGCGTGGTGAACCCGCCGGGACAGCAGGCCGCCGGCGAAGTCGACGATGCCGTAGACGACGGCCGAGGAAAGTGCGAGAAGGGCACCCATTGGATCAGGGGTGCCCCGGGACGAGGCTCCGATGCGTCAGTGGACCGGAGGGAGGGGACTCACGCCGACTGCGGGACCGCGGCGGCCCACTCCAGGACGAGCCGCTGGTATTCCTCGCGCTGCTCGACGCTCAGTGTCCCGCCCGACCGGCGCCACAGGGCCCGGATCTCCTCGTTGACCTCGTCAGCCGTGCGCTGGGAAGAGGATTCAACAGTGGTGGACATGGTGTGAAGCATACGTCGCCGCAGGTGAAGACGGCGTGAGTAATCGTGAGTTAAACGGTCATTTCGGACAGTGTTGCTGATCACGTCCATCTCCCGGTAAACGTGGGCCTGTTCACACTTCGGCCGACCCCAGCACCAGCACCTTGATGGCCAACACGGCCGCGCCGCGTGCCCAATCGTGAAAATCGGACACCTTGGTCTCCAGCTCGACCGGGGCGGCCAGCGGGTGCCGGTGCTCGCGGACGGTCTCCTCGACCGTCTTGCCGGCCACGTCCATCAGCCCGACCCCCTCCCCCGCGAGCAGGATCTTCTGCGGCATCACGAAGTTGGAGATCTGGGCGACGAGCGTCCCCAGGGCGCGCGCGGCCTCCTCCACGACCCGGGCGGGCATCGGGTCCCCGGCGGCGGTCAGCGCGAGGATCTCCTCGTAGGTCCGGTCGACGCCGGTGGCGGCCTGGACCTGGTAGCGGATGTTGGGGATGGTCAGCATCGAGACGGCACTGCCGCGCCGGCCGTCGGGGGTGAGCGGCCCGTTGGGGTCCACGATCCAGTGCCGGCCGAACCCGCGGTCCTCCTCCGCGAAGGGCACCCGCTTGCCGCCCAGGACGAGCCCGTAGCCGAGGCCGGCGCCGATGGTGAGCACGACGAAGCGGTCCAGACCGCGCCCGGCGCCGAACCAGGTCTCCGCGTCGACCAGGGCAGCGACGTCGTTCTCGACGACCACCGGCAACCCGGTGCGTTCCTCGACGAGTTCGGCCAGGGGGACGTCCCGCCACAGCAGGAAGGGCGACTCGCCGACCACGGCACGGTCCTGGACGAAACCGCCGACGCCGATGCCGATCCCCGCGAGCCGGGGATGGCCGGCGGCCAGTTCGGCGGTCATCGCGGCGAGCACGTCGGCGACCCGCGCTGGATCGTGGGTGGTGAGCGGGCGGTCGTGACGGGCCACGACATGGCTGCGCAGCGTGGTGACCACGCCGTACACCATGTCCTCGGTGATCTTGAAGCCGAGGAAATAGCCGGAGTCGGCGACGACGTCCAGCGGCTGCGACGGCCGGCCCTGGCGCGCCTCCGCCGGTACGCCCGCCTCGGCCACCTCGACCAGCAGGCCCGACTCGATCAGCGGCTTGGTCAGGCGGGTGAGGCTCCCGGGCGACAGGCCCAGCCTGCGGGCGAGTTCGCTGCGCGACAGCGGCCCGTTGGCGAGCACCTCGATCGCCACCGAGCGCTCCCCCGGGCTCAGCGGCAGCCAGCCGGCGGTGCCTGCGGTCATCTGCGTTCCGCCCCTCACCCTTTTTTTCGCACTGAAACCAACATGACCACTCTACGGCGCTGATGGTTCCTGCGAAAAGATGTTTGCACCCCTCTTGACGCCGCAATTGTTTCGCGCCAAAAGTAAGTCCCGCCAGAGGACGAGCCGCCGATGCGAGGGAGTCTCCCGTGACCATCGCCTCCAGCAGCCCTCCCTCGCGTCTGCCCTCGGGCGGCGCGGCGGAGGCACGCAGCAAACCCAGGACACGCCGGATCGAGGCGGGCGAGAACCGAGGGGACGGGCGGCTGGCCGCGGTGTTCATCGCGCCGGCCCTGCTCGGCTTCGTGGTCTTCCTGCTCTGGCCGACGCTGCGGGGCGTCTACCTGAGCTTCACCCGCTTCAACCTGCTGACTCCGGCCGAGTGGGTGGGCCTGGACAACTACGTCCGCATGGTCAACGACCCCATCTTCTGGGACTCGCTGTGGGTCACCGTCGAGTACGTCGTCATCAACATCGGCGTCCAGACGGTCGCGGCGCTCGCCATCGCGGTGCTGCTCCAGCGGCTGACGCAGTCGGCGATGCTGCGCGGCATCGTGCTCACGCCGTACCTGATGTCGAACGTGGTGGCCGGTCTGGTCTGGCTCTGGATCCTCGACACGCAGCTCGGCATCGGCAACGAGATCATCAGCGCCGTCGGCGTCGACCGCATCCCGTTCCTCGCCGACGAGACCTGGGCGATCCCGACGATCGCGCTCATCAACGTGTGGCGGCACGTCGGCTACACCGCCCTGCTGCTCTTCGCCGGCCTGCAGGCCATCCCGAACGACATGTACGAGGCGGCCCGGGTGGACGGCGCGAGCGAGTGGCGGATGTTCTGGCGGATCACCATGCCGCTGCTGCGGCCGGTCCTCGCGGTCGTGCTGATCATGACGGTGATCGGCTCGTTCCAGGTGTTCGACACCGTCGCCGTGACCACCGCGGGCGGTCCGGCGAACGCGACCAACGTCCTCCAGTACTACATCTACGGCTCGGCGTTCGGGCGCTTCCAGTTCGGCTACGCCTCGGCCATGTCCGTCGCCCTCCTGGTCGTGCTGAGCGCGATCACCATCCTCCAGTACCGGCTCACCCGGGCCGGCCGGACCGACCTCGGCTGACGGAAGGGAGACACCGCCATGACCGCCGTGACGACAACGACGCCGACGCGTGTGCGACCGGCCCGGCGCGGGTTCCCCTTCGGGCGGGCCGTCGCCTGGACCGTGATGGGGCTGATCGTCCTCATCACCCTGCTGCCGTTCTACTGGATCCTGCGCACCGCGCTCTCCACCAACGCGGGCCTCAGCGCCGACCCCACCAACCCACTGCCGGTGGACCTCACCACCAGCGGTTTCGAGCGGGCCCTCGGCCTGCAGTCCGCCGAGGACGCGATCGCGCAGGGCGGCGCGGGCGGCGGCCTGGACTTCTGGCGCTACCTGCTCAACTCGGTCGTCGTCTCGACCCTGATCACCGTCTGCCAGATCTTCTTCTCGGCGATGGCCGCGTACGCCTTCTCGCGGCTGCGGTGGCGCGGGCGGGACAAGGTCTTCGGGCTGTTCCTGGCCGGGATGATGGTGCCGGCCATCTTCACGCTGCTGCCGAACTTCGTGCTGATCAAGCAGCTCCACCTGGTGGACACGCTCCTCGGCATCGCGCTGCCCACCATGTTCATGACCCCGTTCGCGGTGTTCTTCCTGCGCCAGTTCTTCATGAACATCCCCAAGGAGGTGGAGGAGGCCGCGCTGCTCGACGGCGCCGGGAAGATCAAGATCTTCTTCCGGGTGGTGCTGCCGATGGCGTCCACGCCGATCGTCACGCTGGGCGTGCTGACGTACATCACCTCCTGGAACGACTACTTCTGGCCGCTGATGGTCTCCTACAGCGACAGCTCCCGCGTGCTGACCGTGGCGCTGGCGATCTTCCGGGCGCAGACCCCGGCGACCGGCGTCGACTGGTCCGGGCTCATGGCCGCCACGCTCATCGCCGCACTGCCGATGCTGGTGCTGTTCGCCTGCTTCGCCCGGCGCATCGTCAGCTCCATCGGCTTCACCGGGATCAAGTAAGGGGACTGTGATGCGAATTCGTACGCTCGTCGCGGCGACCGGAGCGCTGGCGCTGTCCCTGGTCAGCGGATGCGCGCAAGGCGGCGCCACCGGTTCTTCCGCGAACACGGTCACCTACTGGCTGTGGGACGCCAACCAGCTGCCCGCCTACCAGGCCTGCGCGAAGGGGTTCGAGAAGGAGAACCCCGGGCTGAAGGTGCGGATCACCCAACTGGGCTGGTCCGACTACTGGACCAAGCTCACCGCCGGGTTCATCGCGGGCACCCAGCCGGACGTGTTCACCGACCACATCCAGAACTTCGGCCAGTTCGCCGACCTGAAGGTCCTGGAGCCGCTCGACGACCTCGGGATCAAGGACTCCGACTACCAGCCGGGCCTCGCCGCCAACTGGATCGGCAAGGACGGCCACCGCTACGGCGCCCCCAAGGACTGGGACACGGTCGCGCTGTTCTACAACTCCAAGATGACGAAGGACGCCGGCCTCACCGCCGAGCAGCTGAACGACCTGTCCTGGAACCCGAAGGACGGCGGCACCTTCGAGAAGGCCATCGCCCACCTCACGATCGACAGGAACGGCAAGCGGGGCGACGAGCCGGGCTTCGACAGGAACAACGTCAAGGTCTACGGCCTGGCCACCAACGGCGGCGGTTTCGGCGACGGCCAGACGCAGTGGAGCAACTTCGCCGCCTCCGCCGGCTGGAGCTACCTCGACAAGCCGCGCTGGGGCACCAAGTACCAGTACGACAGCAAGACCTTCCAGTCGGTCATCCAGTGGTACTTCGGGCTGGCGAAGAAGGGCTACATGCCTCCGCTGTCCGACTACAACGTGCAGTCCAACCAGGCCAACACCCAGGTCGCGGCGGGCAAGGCCGCCACCGCCTTCGACGGGGCCTGGATGATCTCCACCTACGCCGGCTTCAAGGGCAAGGACATCAAGACGGCCCTGACGCCGGTCGGCCCCACCGGCAAGCGCGCCACCATGATGAACGGCCTCGCCGACTCCGTCACCAAGGCCTCCAAGAACAAGGCCGGCGCCAAGAAGTGGGTGGCGTACCTGGCGTCCGACAAGTGCCAGAAGGTCGTCGGAGGCTACGGCGTCGTCTTCCCCGCCACCAAGGCGGGGACCGAGGCGGCGGTCGCCGCCTACCGCAAGAAGGGCATCGACGTCTCGTCGTTCACCGAGCCCGTGGCCGACAAGAAGAACTTCCGGACCTTCTCCTACCCGATCGCCAGCTACTCGGCGGACATGACCGCGCTCATGTCCCCCGCCATGGAGGACATCTACGGCAACGGCAAGCCCGTGAGCAGCCTCGATCAGACCAACGACCAGATCAACCTCATCCTCTCCCAGTGAAGGGCACGCGTTCCATGACGTTCTCCCTCGGCATCGTCGGCGCCGGACAGTTCTCGGGCCAGTTCGCCACCCTGTTCCAGGCCCACCCCGGCGTCGGCGACGTCTACGTCACCGACCTGCTGCCCGAGCGGGCCGGGCAACTCGCCGCCGCCCAGGGGCTGGCGGGCACCTTCCCCTCGTACCAGGCCATGCTGGAGTCGGAGGACGTCGACGCGGTCGCGATCTTCACCCAGCGGTGGACGCACGGGCCGCTGGTGCTCCAGGGGCTCAACGCCGGCAAGCACGTGTACTCGGCCGTCCCCATGGCGATCAGCACCGAGGAGATCGCGGCGATCATCGACGCGGTCAAGGCCACCGGGCTGACCTACATGATGGGCGAGACCAGCGAGTACAACCCGGCCACCGTGCACGCCCGCAACCAGATCGCCGAGGGCGCCTTCGGCCGGCTCTTCTACGCCGAGGGCGACTACGTCCACGACATGGACCTCGGGTTCTACGAGGCGTACCAGTACAGCGGCGGCGAGAACTGGAAGGCGACGGCCAGCTATCCCCCGCTGCTGTACCCGACGCACGCGGTCGGCGGGGTGCTGGGCGCCTGGCGGACGCACGCGGTCAGCGTCTCGGCGATCGGGGTCGTCGACGACCGGGGCGACGGCGTCTTCGACAAGGAGGTCAGCCAGTTCGGCAACGACTTCTCCAACGCCACCGCGCTGTTCGAGGTGGCGGGCGGCGGCTCGTTCCGCACGAACGAGTTCCGGCGCGTCGGCTACCCGTCGCACATACGGGAGTCGCGGTTCCGCTTCTTCGGCACCGAGGCGAGCATGGAGCAGCTCGCCACGGTCGCCCTGTGGCAGGACAAGAAGGGTGTGAAGGACATCAGCGAACTGCTGGAGCCCAAGCCCACCATGTCCCCCGACGATCCGTCGCTCCAGCACATCGCGCCGGAGCTGCGGGCCGCCTTCACCTCCGGGTCGGCTCCCGTGCACGACCGCGCGCGGCTGCCGAGGGAGTTCGACCACCTCCACAACGGCCACGAGGGCAGCCACCACTTCCTGGTGGACGACTTCGTGACCGCCGTCAACCAGCGGACCCTGCCGTCGGTGAACGCCTGGGTGGCCGCCCGCTACACCCTGCCGGGCATCATCGCGCACGAGTCGGCGCGGCAGGGCGGTGTGCGGCTGGAGATCCCGGACTTCGGGGACGCTCCGCAGTAGGGGCCGGACGCGAGCCGGGTGCCCGTATCAGGTGCCCGGCTTGCGGCCGTACACGAAGACGTCGTCGCCCTTCTTCAGCAGCGACCAGTACTTCTTGGCGTCGGTCTTGGTCATGTTGACGCAACCGCGCGAGCCCGGCGGATTCCACATGCTGACGCTCGCCTGGTGGAAGGCCTGACCGCCGTCGAAGAACTGGGCGTAGGGCATCGGCACGTCGTAGATGGACGAGACGTGGTCGATGTTGCGCCAGTAGATCTTCTTCAGGCCGGTGCGGGTCTCGTCCCCGTCACGGCCCGTGCGGACCGGGACGGGGCCGTAGACGAGCTTCTTGCCGTCCTGGATCCAGCTCAGCTGGAGCGTCAGGTTCACGCAGGCGATCCGGCCCTTGTTCACCGGGCACTTGCCGTCCTTGTTGGGGTTCGACCCGACGGCCTTCTGCTTCAGCATCAGGTCCATCACGCCCCAGGTGACGGAACCGGCGTAGCCGATGTTCGGGGTGATGCCGTGCTTGGTCTGGAAGGCCTTGATGGCCTTGCAGTCCGCGGCGGACTGCTTTCCGTCGACCGGACGGCCGAGGAATTTCTCCACCTGCTTCTGGTACGGGCCGGTCTGCGTGGTGCAGCTCGCGGCCGCGGCCGGCGTGGCGCCGAGCGCGAGCGTGAGCGGTGCCACCAGTGCGGTGAGCCCGAGTGCGACGGCGCCCCGTCTGCGTACGTCCCCCATGGCTTGTCATGCCCCTTCGCGGTAAACGGTCACTGAAGTACGATCCCTGCCAGCTAGACGGGCGGGCGGCGGAATCGGTTGTGCGGGTCCGCGCGCCGGGACGGAACGGTGACATACCTCACCGCGTCGTCATGATCCGGACAGCGCCGCAGCGACCGGGGCCGGAGGGCCTGCCGGCGGGGCTCAGCGGTAGCCGGCGGTGTCGGCCGGCTTGCCCGCGTCCTGGACCTCGACCAGGTAGCGCCAGGCGTCCGGCCGGCTGCCGTCGAGGTCGGTGAAGCCGTACACCGGGGCGAGGCCGCCGCTGGAGAGGGACCGGCCGTTCCAGCGCGCCACGTCCGGGTCGGCGGCGAGCGCGACCACGGCCCGGCCCACGTAGCGCGGCGTCTCCGAGATCGCGAAGTGGGGAACGCGCTCCAGCGCGTCACGCCAGTTCTCCTCCCGCACTCCGTAGGTGTCGAGCATGATCTCCGAGCGCAGCCAGCCCGGCGTGAGCGCGAGGGCGGTGGCGCCGCGCGGGCCGAGCTCGTGGCCCAGGGCGAAGGCCATGCGCAGCACGGACGCCTTGGCGAGGTCGTAGAAGAAGCTGTCGCGGTAGCGGTCGCCGTTGTAGTCGGCGGTGCCGTCGGTGACCTCGACGACCAGGCCGCCGGGGTGGCGCAGCAGCAGGGGCAGGGCGTGGTGGCTGGTGATGGCGTGGGTCTCGACCGCGAGGCGGAGCAGGCGCAGCCCCTTGTCGAGGTCGTGCTCCCAGAGCGGGGTGTCCCACTCGACGAGCATCTCGCCGCCCCAGATGTCGTTGACGAGGACGTCGAGACGGCCCTGTTCGTCCGCGATGCGGTCCACCAGGGCGCGGACCTGCGCCGGGTCGAGGTGGTCGGCGGGGACCGCGATGCCGCGGCCGCCGGCCTCGGTGACCAGGTCGGCGGTGTCCTCGATGGTCTCCGGACGGTTGTACTCCGAGCGGCGTTCGCGGGTGGTGCGGCCGGTGACGTAGACCGTGGCGCCGGCCGCGCCCAGTTCGACGGCGATGCCCCGTCCGGCGCCCCGGGTCGCCCCGGCGACCAGTGCGACCTTGCCCTTGAGCGGAGCTGACATGTCCGGCCTCCCGTGCCCTCGACTGCGTGTCGCGTTCCAGGGTGGCGGGTAAGCCGGACATCTTCTGTCGCCTTTTCCGGGAGACACGCCCCGCTCCCGGGTGGCAGGCTCCGTCAGTGGCCCCGGGCGATCCACTCCTGCAGGTGCGGCGCCTCGGCGCCGATGGTCGTGGAGTCGCCGTGGCCGGTGCGGACCGTCGTCCCGGGCGGCAGGGTGAGGAGCCGGTCTCGGATCGAGTCGATGATCGTCGGGAAGTGCGAGAAGGACCGGCCGGTGGCGCCGGGGCCGCCCTGGAAGAGCGTGTCGCCGGTGAAGACGGTGCCGAGACCCGGGTCGTACAGGCACACCGCGCCCGGCGCGTGCCCCGGGGTGTGGATGACCCTGAGGTCGGCGCCGCCGGCCTCGATGACCTGGCCGTCGACCAGCCAGGCATCGGGTTCGCGGTCGGGGTGGGTCTGCTTCCACAGCGGCAGGTCGTCGCGGTGCAGCCAGATGGTGGCGCCGGTGCGCTCGGCGAGGGCGGGGGCGGCGTCGATGTGGTCGTTGTGGGCGTGCGTGCAGACGATGGCGGTGAGCCGGCGATCCCCGACGGCCTCGGCGATGGCGTCGGCGTCGTGGGCGGCGTCGATGACGATCGCCTCGGTGTCGTCGCCGACGATCCACACGTTGTTGTCGACGTCCCAGGTGCCGCCGTCGAGGCTGAACTGACCGGACGTGACGAGGTGTTCGACGCGGGCGGTCATCACAGCACCACCACCGAGCGCAGCACGTCGCCGTGGTGCATCCGCTCGAACGCCTTCTCCACCTCGTCCAGTTGGATGGTCTCGGTGACGAACGCCCCCAGGTCCAGGCGTCCTTGCAGGTGCAGGTCGATCAGCATGGGGAAGTCCCTGGAGGGCAGGCAGTCGCCGTACCAGGAGGACTTGAGGGCGCCGCCGCGGCCGAAGACGTCCAGCAGCGGCAGCTCCAGTTTCATCTCGGGCGTGGGGACGCCGACCAGGACGACGGTGCCGGCGAGGTCGCGGGCGTAGAAGGCCTGCTTGTACGTCTCCGGGCGGCCGACGGCCTCGATGACGACGTCGGCGCCGAAGCCTCCGGTCAGCTCGCGGATCGCCTCGACGGGGTCGGTCTCGCGCGAGTTGACGGTGTGCGTGGCGCCCATGGAGCGGGCGGTCTCCAGCTTGCGGTCGTCGATGTCGACGGCGATGATCCGCGCCGCTCCGGCCAGGCGGGACCCGGCGATGGCCGCGTCGCCGACGCCGCCGCAGCCGATGACCGCGACCGTGTCGCCCCGGCCGACGTTCCCGGTGTTGATGGCGGCGCCGATGCCCGCCATCACGCCGCAGCC
>NZ_JBEYZD010000069.1:0-48410 GCF_040645895.1 Streptomyces olindensis
GCGGCGTTCCCGGTGTTCGCCGCCGCGCTGGACGAGATCTGCGCCTGCTTCGATCCGCTGCTCGGGCGTTCCCTGAAGTCCGTCATGTTCGACGGTGGTGACGGTCTGCTGGACCGGACGGACTTCACGCAGCCGGCGTTGTTCGCGTTCGAGGTGGCGTTGTTCCGGCTGCTGGAATCCTTCGGGACAAGCCCGGACTTCCTGATCGGGCACTCCATCGGTGAACTCGTGGCGGCCCACGTCTCGGGTGTGTGGTCGCTGGAGGACGCCTGCCGGCTGGTCGCGGCACGCGGGCGGCTCATGGCCGCGCTGCCGGAGGGCGGGGCGATGCTCGCCGTCGCCGTGCCGGAAGCGGAGGCGGCCGCCGCCGTCGCCCCGTACGCGGACCGGGTGTCGATCGCCGCCGTGAACGGCCCGGCCTCGGTCGTCCTGTCCGGCGACGAGGAACCGGTCGCCGAGCTGCGACAGCGGTTCGCCGACCAGGGCGTGAAGACCTCGCGCCTGCGCGTCAGCCACGCCTTCCACTCGGCGCGCATGGAACCCATGCTCGACGCGTTCACCGCCACCGCCGAGAGCCTGACCTACCACCGGCCGCGGATCCCGCTGGTGTCGAACCTCTCGGGGGACGTCGCCGGGGACGAACTGCTCGACCCGGCCCACTGGGCGCGGCAGGTGCGCGGCGCGGTGCGGTTCGCACCCGGCGTGCAGACCCTCTACACCCTGGGCGCCCGCCGGTTCCTGGAGGTCGGCCCCGACGCCGTGCTCGCGGCGACGACCCGGCAGTGCCTCACCGAGGAGGCGTCGGCGCGGTCGCTGGTGACGGCCGCGGCACGCCGCGACCACGACGAGACGGAGCAGTTCCTGACGCTCCTGGCCGGGGCGCACACGGCCGGTGCCGACATCCGCTGGGACGTGCTGTTCGCCGGGCGTCCCACGGCGCGCGTCCCGCTGCCCACCTACCCCTTCCAGCGGCAGCGCTTCTGGCTGCACCCCGCTCCCGAGGGTGTCGCCGGCGGCTCCTTCGGCCACCCCCTGCTGACCGGCGCCGTACCCGTGGCCGGCCGCGACGAATGGGTCTTCACGGGACGGCTGTCGCTGCGGACCCACCCGTGGATCGCCGACCACGCCGTGTTCGGGTCGGTCCTCATGCCGGGCACCGGATTCCTGGAGATGGCCCTCGCGGCAGGCGCCCGCCTCGGCCTGGACACCGTCCGGGAACTCCTCCTGGAATCGCCGCTGGTGCTCGCCGACGACGCCGACATCGACGTCCAGGTCACCGTCGGCCCGCTCGAGGAGGACGGGTGCCGACGGCTGACGGTCCATTCCCGCCCCGTCGACGACGGCTCCGGCGCGGCATCGGACGCGGACTGGGCGGCACACGCCCGCGGGGTGCTGGCGCCCGAGTCGGCCGTGCCGGAGTGGAGCGGTGACACCCGGCCGCCCGTCGGGGCCGACCAGGTGGACCGCGAGTTCCTCTACGACCGGCTCGCCGGACTCGGGTTCGGCTACGGGCCGGTGTTCCAGGGCGTGGCCGGTGCCCGCACCCGCGGGGACGAGGTGTTCGCGGAGGTCGCGCTGGACCATGTGACGGCGGCGACCGCGGGCGAGTTCGGGGTCCACCCGGCCCTGCTCGACGCCACCCTGCACGCCTCCATCGACGTCCTCACCCGGGACACCGCCCCGGGGCGGATCCCGCTGCCGTTCTCCTTCTCCGGGGTCACGGTGCACCGCCGGGGCGTGCCCGCCGTCCGGGTCCGGGTCCGGCACAGCGGCGAGCAGGTGCGCGTCGACGCCGTCGACGACACCGGCAGCCCCGTCCTCACCGTAGAGTCCCTGCTGGCCCGCCCGGTCGACGCCCGGGTGGTCGACGCCGCCCGCGGCGGCACCGGCCCGGCCCTGTTCGGCATCGAGTGGGTCGAGGCCACCGCCCCGGCCACCGCCCCCGCGCCCGCACCGGCCTCCGTGACGGCGGCCCTGCTGGGCTCGGCCACCGTGCCCGGAATCGACCGGCGGTACGCGACCCTCACCGACCTCGTCGCCTCCGGGGAACTGCCGGGCCTGGTGGTGTGGCACGTCGACGACTCCGGCCCGGACACCGGCGACGTGACCCGGGCCGTGCGCGAACGGGTCGGCGCCGTGCTGGACATGCTGCGCGCCTGGCTCGCCGAGGACCGCCTGGCCGGCACCCGGCTCGTGCTCGTCACCCGCGACGCCGCCGGCCTGCCCGGCGAGACACCGGATCTGCCGGCCGCGGCCGTGTGGGGCCTGGTGCGCAGCGCCCAGTCGGAACACCCGGGCCGGTTCGTCCTGGTGGACCGCACGTCCGACCTCGCCGCCGACACGGTGGCCCTGGCGGCGGCCGTCGACGAACCGCAGCTCGCGGTGCGGCCGGCCGGTGTCCTGGTGCCGCGCGTCAGCCGGACGCCCGCACCCCGCGAGGCCGCCGTCTCCTTCGGCGAGGGAACGGTGCTGGTCACCGGCGGCACCGGCGGCCTGGGCGCGGTCGTCGCCCGCCACCTCGCCGCCGTCCATGGCGTGCGGCACCTGCTGCTGGTGTCGCGGCGCGGCGAGGCCGCCGCCGGAGCGGCCGGACTCGTCGCCGAACTCGGCGAACTGGGCGCCACCGCGCGGATCGCGGCCTGCGACGTCACCGACCGGGCCGCGCTGCGGAGCCTGCTCGACACCGTCCCGCGGGAACAGCCGCTGACCGCCGTGGTGCACGCCGCCGGTGTGCTCGACGACGGCACGATCGAGACCCTCACGGCCGAGCAGGTGGACCGGGTGCTCGCCCCCAAGGCCGACGCCGCCCTGCACCTGCACGAACTCACCCGCGACCTCGACCTCTCGGCGTTCGTGCTGTTCTCCTCGGCGGCGCCCCTGCTCGGCGGCCAGGGCCAGGGCAACTACGCGGCGGCCAACTGCGTCCTCGACGCGCTCAGCCGACGACGCCACAGCGAGGGCCTGCCCGCGCACTCCCTGGCCTGGGGTCTGTGGACGATCGGCATGGCGGAGGCGCTGGGCCGCGAGGGCAGCGAGCACCTGGCACGGCAGATCCGCACCCGCCTCGGCCTCGCCCCGATCGGCGCGGAGCAGGGCACCGCCCTGTTCGACGCCGCGCTGGCGACCGACGAGCCGGTCGTGCTGACCGCCCTGCTCGACACCACCGCCCTCGGCGCGCTCGCCGCCGGCGGCATGCTGCCCAGCACCCTGCGCGGCATCGTCCGGACTCCCGCCCGGGAACGCCGGGCCGAGGCCGGTGCGCTGGCGCGGCGCCTGGCCGGACTGCCCGAGCAGGACCGCGAAGGCCACGCCGTCGAGGAGATCCGGGCCCTGGCGGCGGCGGTCCTCGGACACGGCTCGGCCGACGCGGTCGACGCCGAGACGCCGTTCACCGAACTCGGCTTCGACTCGCTCGGCGGCATCGAGTTCCGCAACCGGCTGGCCAAGGCCTCCGGGCTGACCCTGCCGCCCACCCTGGTCTTCGACCACCCGACGGTGCGCGAGGTCGCCAAGTTCGTGCTCGCGGAGGCCGAGAACGCCGGCACCGACGGCGCGGACCCCCGGCCGGCGGCCGGGACCCGGGGCACCCTCACCGACCTGGTCCTCGGCGCCCACCGGCGGGGCGCCGTCATCGACGCCATGCCCCTGCTCGTCACGAGCTCCACCCTGGCGCCGGCCTTCGCCGCCGTCGACGAACTCGCCGAGCGGCCCCGGCCGGTGCCGTTCACCCGGGGCACGTCGGCACCGGCACTGATCTGCGTGCCGTCCTTCCTGGCCGGGTCGGGCGCGCACCAGTTCGCCCGGCTGGCCCGTGAACTCGGCACGGACCACGCGGTGTCCGCCCTGCGACTGCCCGGCACGACACCGGGGGAGGCGCTGCCGGGCTCCTGGGAGGCCGCGATCGACCACCTCGCGAGCGGCGTCGGCGACGAACCCGCGCACCGGCCCGTGGTCCTCGTCGGGTACTCGATCGGCGGCGCGATCGCCCACGCGGTGGCACACCGGCTGGAGGAGCGGGGCACCGGCCCCGCCGGGGTGGTGATGATCGACACCTACTCCCCGGACGACATGGACCTCAACCACGCGGTGCTCGCCGACGCGCTCGGCGCCCTGCTGGACCACGAGCAGGCGGCGGCGCTGGTCGACGACAAGGGCCTGGTCGCCATGGGGAACTACGTGCGCATCTACGGCGAACGCAGGCCACGGCCCATCGCGGCGCCCACGCTCAACCTGCGCGCGACCAGCGCCCTCGGCGCCACCCCCGTCCCGGAGCCGGTGCCCGCCTGGCAGCACTCCGGCCCGGTGGTCGAGATCGACACGAACCACTTCTCGATCATCGAAGAGGACGCTCCGCTCACCGCCCAGCGCATTCGACGCTGGCTCGACTCGACCATCCGCGGATGAATTCGGGAACGGAAACGATGACACAACGCCATGAACAGCGTCCGGGCCGTGCCCGTCCGGCCCCCGGCCGGCTGAAGCGGACCTTCGACCGCGTTCATTTCGTCCGGCGTGCCTGGGGCACGACCGAGGACGAACGGACGGGGACCGAGGAATGCATGAAACACGTCCCCCCGCCGCTCGACACGTACTACCGGGGCATCACCGTGCACGCCGACCGCGCCGTCGTGTGGCGCTGGCTGTGCCAGATGCGAGTGGCTCCCTACAGCTACGACTGGATCGACAACTACGGCCGCCGCAGCCCCCGCACCCTCACCCCCGGCGCGGACGACCTGGAGATCGGGCAGCCCATCCTGGTGATCTTCCAGGTGGTCGGATTCGAACGCGATCACCACATCACCGTGCAGATCAAACCCGGTCTGCGCTGGTTCTGGGGCAACACCTGCTGCACGTTCCGGGTCGCGGACAGCGCCGACGGCGACGGCTGCCGACTGCTGATGATCATGACTGTGCACGACCGGCCCGGCCGGCTCGCCCGGGCCACCGGCCTCTACCAGGTGCGGAAGTACTTCTTCCCGTGGGCCGAGTTCGTGATGGTCCACAAGCAGTTCCGCACCTTCAAGATGCTCGCCGAGAAGACGGCGAGGGAGAACCCGTCGAAGGAGGCCGGAAATGCCGGTGTCATTCCACCTGGCTAGTTACCCGGTACGCGGCTGGGTGCCGCTCATGACCCGAATATCCCGCATCAACAAGGAGATCCGGCAGGCGCCCGGATTCCTGGAGGGCCGGGTCTTCGGCACCGGCGACCTGAAACCGCCCATCGGCGGCGCGCCCGTGTTCCGGCGCTGGGCACTCCTCGTCGCGTTCCGGTCCGACGAGGAGATGAAGGAGTTCCAGCAGTCCCGCACCGTGGACGAGTTCACCGACCGGGCCCGCGAGGTGTGGCGAGCGTCCCTGGTCCCCACCCGGGTCGGCCGCGGAACCTGGCGGGGATGGCGCCCCGAGGTCGACCCGGTCCCGCACGACGACACCGAGCCGGTGCTGTCACTGACGTACAGCCACATCCGCACCCCCTACGTGCCGGCGTTCCTGTGGAACAACAAGCGCGTCGTCGACCAGCAGCGGACCACCGCCGACGGACTGATCGCGCAGCTCGGCATCGCCGACGACCTCACCGCCACCAGCACCCTGTCCGTCTGGCGCAGCCAGGCCGACCTGGTCGACTTCGCCTACCGCCGGTCACCCGCCCACAAGGCCGTCATCAAACCGTCGCTGACGAAGTGGCAGACGCAGAACTTCTCGGCGCGTTTCCGCATGACCGAGTCCTCCGGCACCTGGGACGGCCGTGACCCCGCCGTCGCCGCACGACTCGCCGCCGAGGAACTCGCCCGCCTCCGCACCACCCACCCCTGACCCCCCTGCACCGCCCCACCGACCCGGAGGATCCCGCCATGCCCGTGCTGTCCTTCAACCCCGCCAACACCCCGCCCCCCGCCGAGGGGTTCAGCCACGCGACGCGAGCCCGCGGCGACATCATCCACCTCTCCGGCCAGGTCGGCGTCGACGAGTCCGGGGCCGTGGTCCCCGGCGGCCTCGCCGCCCAGACCGAACAGGCACTGCTCAACCTCTGCCGCGCCGTGGAGGCCGCCGGAGGCCGCGCGGAAGACCTCGTCAGCGCCCGCTTCTACGTCGTCGACTGGAAGCCCGAACTGTTCGGCGAGCTGATGGCCGGCGGCCAGGCGGCCGGCAGCAAGCACGCCTTCCCCGAGATGGCGGTGACGCTGGTCGGAGTGGCCCGCCTGTTCACCCCGGAACACCTGATCGAGGTCGACGGCGTCGCGGTCGTCGACACCGCCGGCTGACCACGGACCGGCACGGCCCCGCCTCCGGCCCCCGACCCCGCAAACCGCTTCTTCGACAGATCAGGTGGAATCGATGTACGACGTGACCATCGTCGGCGGCAGTCTCGCCGGCTGCTCGGCCGCCATCCTGCTGGGCCGCGCGGGCCTGAGGGTGGCGGTGCTGGAGACCCACAAGGACCCCGCGCACTACAAGCGCCTGTGCACCGCCACCATCCGCTCCAGCGCCCTGCCGACGCTGCAACGCCTCGGCCTCGACAAGAAGATCGCGGCCGAGGGCGGCATGCCCTGCCACGACGCCTTCCACGGGGACGACGGCTGGATCCGCGACCCCGGCTCCGCCTCCCGGCCCGAACACGGCTACAACCTCCAGCGGCCCAAACTCGACCCGCTGATCCGGCAGGCCGCCGCCGAGACACCCGGCGTCGACATGGTGCTGGGCGCCAAGGCCTTCCAGCTGTCGCGCGGCCCGCACGGACGGGTCAACGGCGTCGTCGCCAAGGTGCGGGGCGAGGAGCAGCTGTTCAGCAGCCGCCTGGTGATCGGCGCCGACGGCAGGTCCTCCACCGTCGCCGACCTGGCCGGCCTGGAGAGCAGGACCTCGGCCAACGACCGGTTCATCTTCTTCGCCCACTACCGGAACGTCGAGGTCCGCCCCAAGGAGACCCTGCGGGCCTGGTTCGTCATGCCGGACGTCTTCCTGCTCGCCAGCTTCGGGGACGGCACCACCGTCATGGCCGTCGCCCCCGACAAACGGAGCCTGCCCGAGTTCGAGAAGGACCGTGAGGCCTTCCTGCTGGGCGCCTTCGCCAAACTGCCCGACGCGCCCGACATGTCCCACGCCGAACGCGTCACCGACCTCGTCGGCACCAAGGACTACCCGAACCTCAGCCGCAAGCGGATCGTGACCCCCGGCCTCGCCGTCATCGGCGACGCCGCGATGGTCAACGACCCGGTGAGCGGCGTCGGATGCGGCTTCGCCTTCCAGTCCGCCGAATGGCTCGCCGACGCCGTCACCGAACCCCTGCGCCGCGGCGACACCGCCGCCGTCGACAAGGCACTGCGCGGCTACCAGCGGCAGCACAAGCGCCGCCTGTCCGCCCACCACCTGACCATCGCCGACCTCAGCAAGCGCAAGGTGCTGCCGCCGGTGATCCGCCTGATCCTCGCCGGAGCGGTCACCGACCCGCAGGTCGCCGAACGCTACGTCGGCGTCGTGACCCGCAACGTCTCCCCGCTCTCCCTGTTCTCACCCCCCTACCTGGCCCGCGCGGCGGTCGCCGCCCGCCGGACCCGGTCCGCCGACCCCGACGCGTCGGTGCCGGCACTCGGCAAGTGACCTGCTCGTACCCAGCTCCACCGCATGCCGACGGCCCGCCGGACACCCCCGGCGGGGCGGCGCCGTGCGCACAACGGAAAGGAAGCCACAGGTGACCGGATCGGCGTATGACGTCGCCATCGTCGGTATGTCCTGCAGGATGCCGGGCGCGGCCGATCCCGACAGCTTCTGGCGGCTGTTGCGGAACGGACGCGACGCGATCGGCGAAGCCCCGGCCCCACGCGGTGCCCTCACCGAGCGGGCCGGATTCCTCGACACCGTCGGTGACTTCGACGCGGACTTCTTCGGCGTCTCACCCCACGAGGCGCGGGCGGTCGACCCGCAGCAACTGCTCGCCCTGGAACTGGCCTGGGAGGCACTGGAGGACGCCGGCCTGGCCGGCAGGCCCGGCGACACCCCCCGCCACGGCGTGTTCCTCGGCAGCACCGGCACCGACTTCGCCGAGATCCTGGCCTCCCGGGGCGGGCTGGGCGTCAGCAGGCACTCCCTGTGGGGCGTCGGCCGCGGCATCATCGCCAACCGGATCTCGAACCACTTCGGCTTCGGCGGCCCCAGCATCGTCGTCGACAGCGCCCAGGCCTCCTCCCTCGTCGCCGTCCACCTGGCCTGCGAGAGCCTGCGCAGCGGGGAGAGCGACCTGGCCCTGGCCGGGGGCCTCAACCTCATCCTGTCGCCCACCAGCGGCACCCGGATCGAGCAGTTCGGCGCACAGTCGGAACACGCCCGCTGCGCCACCTTCGACGCGGACGCCGACGGCTTCGTACGCGGCGAGGGCGGCGGCATCGTCGTACTGAAGCCGCTCGCCCGCGCGATCGCCGACGGCGACCGCGTCCACGCCGTGATCCGCGGCACCGCCGTCAAAACCGGCAACGAACGCCGCGTCCTCAGCGCACCCAGCCAGGACGCCCAGACCGCGGCCATCAGGGACGCGCTGACCGCCGGCGGCGTCGAGCCGCACTCCGTCCAGTACGTCGAACTGCACGGCACCGGAACCCCCGCCGGCGACCCGGTGGAGGCCGCGGCCCTCGGCGCCGCCTACGGCACCGGCCGCACCACCGGCACCCCGCTGGCCGTCGGCTCCGTCAAGACGAACATCGGGCACCTCGAAGGCGCCTCCGGCATCGCCGGACTCATCAAGACCGTCCTCTGCCTCAAGCACCGCGAACTCGTCCCCAGCCTCAACTTCCGCACCCCGAACCCGCGCATCCCGCTCGACGACCTCGGCCTGCGCGTGGTCACCGCCCCCGAGCCCTGGGACGCGGACACCGCCCTGCGCGCCGGCGTGTCGTCGTTCGGCATGGGCGGCTCGAACGCCCACGTCATCCTGGAGGAAGCCCCCACCACCGGCACCGCCGGAACCCCCGCCGGCGACACCGCGGACGTCCGGGCTCTGGTCGTGTCCTCCAGCACCGAGACCGGCGTGCGCGCCCAGGCGGCCCGGCTGCGGGACTGGCTGACCGACCACCCGGAGCTGGACACCGCCGACGTGGCCCGGTCACTGCTCACCACCCGCGCGCCACTGGAATGGTGCGGCGCCGCCGTCGGACAGGACCGCGACGAACTCCTCGCCGCCCTGACCGCCCTCGCCGACCCGGCCGCCCCCGCCGACACCGTCGAGATCACCACCGGGCAGACGGCCCGGCGCCAGGTCGCCTTCGTCTTCCCCGGCCAGGGCAGTCAGTGGGAGGGCATGGCGCTCGGCCTGCTCGACGCGGGCGGCGTCTTCGCCGACTCCCTCGCCGACTGCGAAGCCGCCCTCTCCGAGTACGTCGACTGGTCCCTCACCGCGGTGCTCCGCCGCGCGGCCGGCGCCCCCTCCCTGTACCGCGTCGACGTCATCCAGCCGGTGCTGTTCGCGGTCATGGTCTCGCTGGCCCGCAGGTGGCAGGCCGCCGGCGTCCAGCCCGACGTGGTGATCGGCCACTCCCAGGGCGAGATCGCCGCCGCCTGCGTCGCCGGAGGACTCTCCCTGCCCGACGCCGCCCGCGTCGTGGCGCTCCGCTCCCGCGCCGTCGCCGAAGAACTGGCCGGCCAGGGCGGCATGGCCTCCATCGGGCTTGGCGCCGACACCGTGCGCGAACGCCTCGCCCGCTACGGCGACCGCCTCTCCCTCGCGGCCGTCAACGGGCCGCGGCAGACCATCGTCGCCGGCGAGTCGGAAGCGCTGGACGAGTTCCTCGCCGACTGCGCCGAAGCCGGCGCCTGGGCCCGCCGCGTCCCCGTCGACTACCCGTCCCACTCGAAGGCGGTGGAACGACTCCAGCACCGCCTGCTGGAGGAACTCGCCCCCGTCCGACCCCGGACCGGGACCATCCCGTTCTTCTCCACCGTCCACGCCCGGCGCTTCGACACGGCCGGCCTGGACGCCGAGTACTGGTACCGCTCACTGCGCGAACCCGTCCGGTTCGCCGACGCCGTCACCGCGCTCATCGAGTCCGGGATCAACGCGTTCGTCGAGGCGAGCCCCCACCCGGTGCTCACCATGGGCATCGCCGTCACCGCCGAGACCACCGCCCCGGCCGGCCGCGTCACCGTCCTGGAGTCACTGCGCCGCGGCGACGGCGGACCCCGCCGGTTCACCGCCTCCCTGGCCCAGGCCCACTGCGCCGGACTCCCGGTCGACACCGACGCCCTCGCCCCCGGCGGCACCCGCGTCGACCTGCCGCCCCACGCCTTCGAGCGCCGCAGCTACTGGACCGGCACCGAGCCCCTCGCCACGCCCGCACCCGAGGCGGCCACCGAGGAACCCTTGGCTCCCCAGGACGACCGGCACAGCGCGGTCCCCGACGACAGCCCACTGGCGCGCCGGCTGGCGGACACCCCCGAGTACCAGCGCGAAACGGTCGTCCTGGACGTCGTACGCGAACACGCCGCCGCCGTACTCGGCCACGACTCCGCCCAGTCCATCCACCCCGAACTGCCCTTCACCGACCTCGGATTCGACTCGGTGAGCGGCACGGCACTGGCCACCCGCCTGTCCCGGGGCACCGGCGTGCCACTGCCCCGGACCCTGATCTTCGACCACCCGACCGCCACCGCCGTCGCGACGCTGCTCCACGCGCACCTCACGGGAGCGGGCCGGGAACAGCGGCGGATCTCCCGCCGCGCGGCACTGGACGAGCCCATCGCGATCGTCGGCATGGGCGCCCGGTTCCCCGGCGGTGTGAACTCGCCCGAGGACCTGTGGCGCCTGGTCGCGGCCGGCCGGGACGCGATCGGGGACTTCCCCTCGGACCGCGGCTGGGACCTGTCCGGACTGCTCGACCCCGACCCCGACAAACCCGGCACCGTCTACAGCCGGGGCGGCGGATTCCTGCGCGCCGCGGGCGACTTCGACGCCGGCTTCTTCGGCATCTCACCGCGCGAGGCCCTGGCGATGGACCCGCAGCAGCGGCTCCTGCTGGAGGCGACCTGGGAGGCCCTGGAGGACGCTGGCATCGACCCGGCGTCACTGCGCGGCACGGACGCGGGCGTGTTCGCCGGGGCCTGTGCCTCCGGGTACGTCGACCGGGTTTCCGGCGACCTGGAGGGCTTCCGCCTCACGGGTACGTCGCACAGCGTCATCTCGGGCCGGGTGGCGTACGCGTTCGGCCTGGAGGGCCCGGCGGTGACGGTGGACACGGCCTGTTCGTCGTCCCTGGTGGCCCTGCACCTGGCCTGCCAGGCCCTGCGCCAGGGGGACAGCTCCCTCGTGCTCGCCGGCGGTGTGACGGTCGCGGCCAGCCCGTACCTGTACGTGGACTTCTCCCGCCAGCGGGGCCTGTCGCCCGACGGCCGCTGCAAGGCGTTCTCGTCCACGGCCGATGGTGTGGCGTGGTCCGAGGGTGTCGGTGTGCTGGTGCTGGAGCGTCTTTCGGACGCGCGGCGGCTGGGGCACAACGTGCTGGCGGTGGTTCGTGGCAGTGCGGTGAACCAGGACGGTGCGAGCAACGGCCTGACGGCGCCCAACGGCCCGTCGCAGGAGCGGGTGATCGCGCAGGCCCTGGCCAATGCCGGTCTGACTCCGGCGGATGTCGATGCCGTGGAGGCGCACGGGACCGGTACGACGCTGGGTGACCCGATCGAGGCGCAGGCGTTGATCTCCGCTTACGGGCAGGAGCGTGAGGAACCGCTGCGGATCGGTTCCCTGAAGTCGAACATCGGGCATGCCGTGGCTGCCGCGGGTGTGGCCGGTGTGATCAAGATGGTGCAGGCGCTCAGGCACGGCCAGCTGCCGCGGACGCTGCATGTCGACGAGCCGTCGCCGCACGTCGACTGGACGGCGGGTGCGGTGCGGTTGCTGACCGAGGCCGAGCCGTGGCCGGTGAGCGGTCGGGCCCGCCGGGCTGGTGTGTCGTCCTTCGGTATCAGCGGCACGAACGCGCACGTGATCCTGGAGGAGGAGCCCACCCCGCAGGAGACTGCGACTGAGTTGGCTCCTGTCTCGGTGATTCCGTTGGTGGTGTCCGGGCGGAGTGAGTCGGGTGTGCGGGCTCAGGCTGGGCGGCTGCGGGAGTGGCTGCTGGAGCGTCCGGATGTGGATCTGTCCGATGTGGCTGCTTCGTTGGTGCAGTCTCGGGCGCAGTTGGAGTGGCGGGGCGCGGTCGTCGGGCGTGACCGGGATGAGCTGCTTTCCCGCTTGAGTGATCTCGAACCTGATGTGGTCGGTTCGGGGAAGACGGCGTTCTTGTTCACCGGGCAGGGTGCGCAACGGGCCGGCATGGGTGCCGGTTTGTATGAGGCGTTCCCGGTGTTCGCCGCTGCCTTGGACGAGGTGTGTGCGGCGTTCGGTCCGCTGCCGTTGAAGGACGTCATGTTCGGTGACGGCGAGCTGCTGAACCGGACGGAGTTCACGCAGCCGGCGCTGTTCGCGTTCGAGGTGGCGTTGTTCCGGCTGTTGGAGTCTTTCGGAGTGCGGCCGGATGTGCTGATCGGGCACTCGATTGGTGAGCTGGTGGCCGCGTACGTCTCTGGCGTGTGGTCGCTGGAGGATGCCTGCCGTGTGGTGGAGGCTCGGGGTCGGCTGATGGGTGCTCTGCCCGAGGGCGGGGCGATGCTCGCGATAGCCGCTGCCGAGGACGAGATCGCGGACGACCGGATATCCATTGCCGCGATCAACGCCCCTGGAGCCATTGTCGTTTCGGGTGAGGAAGAGGCGATCGCTGAGGTCGAGCAGCGCTTCACCGAGGCCGGTCGCAAGACCAAGCGCCTCCAGGTGGGCCACGCGTTCCACTCGGCGCTGATGGAGCCGATGCTGGAGGACTTCGCGGCTGTTACGCGCGAGGTCACCTACAACGCCCCGCGCATACCGCTGGTCTCGAACGTCTCCGGAGAGCTGGCTGGTGACGAACTGCTGGACCCCGCCTACTGGGTCCGCCAGGTGCGTGCAGCGGTCCGTTACGCACCGGGCGTGGAAACGCTCCTCGCTTCCGGTGTCCGCCGTTTCTTGGAGGTCGGTCCGGACGCGGTCCTGGCGGCCATGACCCGCCAGAGCCTCCCCGGAGAGACGAGGGCCTTCGTGGCGGCGGCCGCGCGCCGCGACCACGACGAGCATGAGCAGTTCGTCACGATGCTCGCCCAGGCGCACACCGCCGGCATCACCGTCGACTGGACCCCGCTGTTCCCGGGCCGCCCGCAGCGGCACATCGCCCTGCCCACCTACGCCTTCCAGCACGAGCGCTACTGGTTGCAGCCCAGGCCCGACCGGGCCGGTGACGGGCTCGGGCACCCCTTGCTGACCGGTGTGGTGCCGGTCGCGGGCAAGGACGAGTGGGTCTTCACCGGCCGGCTGTCCGTGCCCGACCAGCCGTGGGTCGCCGACCACATGACGTACGGCACCGTCGTGGTGCCGAGCGCGACCCTGGTCGAGTTCCTGCTGGTGGCGGGGGGCAGGATCGACTGCGGTGTCGTCGAGGAACTGACGCTGGAGGCACCGATCCTCCCGTCCGAGGGTGACGAGGTCGAGCTCCAGGTCGCGGTGCAGGAGCCGGACGAGGCGGGCAGGCGGCCGTTCACCTTCTACTTCCGCATGGGCGGTGCGGGCGAGTGGGTCCGCAACGCGAGCGGCGTGCTAGCCGGGGCCTGGACCGCCGGCGACACCCTGCTGGAGCGGCTGCGGGACGAGCAGTGGCCGCCGTCGGACGCCGAGCCGCTGGACACCGCGTGGATCCCGGAACGGATCGCGAAGGGCTCGGGCCTCGAATACGGCCCCGCGTTCCTCGGGGTCCAGGCCGCCTGGGAGCGGGACGGGACGGTCTTCTCCGAGATCACCCTGGACGTGGCCGCCGCGCCGGAGCCGGAGCTGTACGACCTGCACCCGGCGCTGCTCGACCTGGTGATGCACGCGGGCCTGGCCGGGCTCGTCTGGCACGAGCAGGACAGCGATCCGAACACCGGCCGGCTGCTGTTCCGCTGGGGCGGGGCGCGGCTGCACCAGCCCTTGGTGAAGGCGACGACCCTGCGGGTCCTCGCCGTGGCGAGCGGGCCGGAGACGATATCGGTCGCGGCCGTGGACGATTCCGGACGCCCCGTCGTGTCGGTCGACGCGGTCGTGATGCGGCCCTACGACGTCAAGCAGCTGCGCGGCACGCTGTCCGGCGGTGACACCGAGCTCTACCAGGTGCGGTGGGCCGACGCCCCCGAGCCCGCGTCGAGCGTGCCGGCGGACCGGATGGCGGTGCTCGGAACGACCCCGGTGGACGCGGTGCGGGCCGAGTACGCCACGCCCGCGGACATCGCCGCCGCGCCGGCCGTGCCGGACCTCGTGATCTGGCATCCCCTGGCCGGCTCGGCGGGCACCGGCGATCCGGTGGACGTCCGGCGGCACCTGGAACTCACCCTCGCCACCGTGCAGGCGTGGCTGGCCGAGGACCGGCTGGCCGACGCGCGCCTCGTCGCGGTGACCACGAACGGCGCCGGGCTCGCCGGCGAGGCGCAGGACCCGGCCGCGGCCGCGGTCTGGGGCCTGCTGCGCAGCGCCCAGACCGAGCACCCCGGCCGGTTCGTCCTGATCGACCTGGAACCGCAGACCACGATCGACCCGGCGCTCGTGGGCGCCGTCGCCGGCGCGGACGAGCCGCAGGCGGCGGTGCGCGGCGGCACACCGCTGGTGCCCCGGCTGGCTCGCGCGACAGCGGCCCCGGGGACCGAGACCAAGACCGAGACCAAGACCGAGACCGAGATCGAGATCGAGATCGAGCCGGGGGAGCGGTTCGGCACGGGCACCGTGCTCATCACCGGCGGCACGGGCGGGCTGGGCGCGCTCCTGGCACGCCACCTGGTCACCGCGCACGGTGCCCGGCGACTGCTGCTGGTCTCCCGGCGCGGCCCCGCGGCCGACGGCGCCGACGCACTCGCCGCCGAACTCACCGCTGCGGGCGCCCACGTGCGCGTCGCCGCCTGTGACACCGGGGACCGCACGGCCCTGGAGACCCTGCTCGCGTCGATCGACCCCGAACACCCGCTCACCGCCGTCGTGCACGCGGCGGGCGTCGTCGAGGACGGAACGGTCGCCGGGCTGACGACCGGGCAACTGGACCGCGTCTTCACCCCGAAGGCCGCCGGCGCCTGGCACCTCCACGAGCTCACCCGCGACGCCGACCTGAGGGCCTTCGTGCTGTTCTCGTCCGCCGCGGCGGTGCTGGGATCGGCCGGACAGGGCAACTACGCGGCGGCCAACGGTTTCCTCGACGCGCTGGCCCGCCTGCGCCGCGCCGCCGGACGGCCCGCGACGGCGCTGGCCTGGGGCCCCTGGAACCAGGGCAGCGGCATGACCGGCGAGCTGGACCGCACCGCCGTCGCCCGCTGGGAGCGGCTCGGCCTGCGCCCCATCGCCGACACCGACGGCCTGCGGCTGTTCGACGAGGCGGTGGCCCGGGCGGACGCCCACCTGGTGCCGATCCGGTTCGACCCGGCCGAACTCCGCAGGGAGGCCGGCACGGGCACGGTCCCGGCGCTGCTGCGCGGGTTCGCGCGCCGGGCGGTGACACCGGCCGCCGCCTCCTCCGGATCGCTCGGCGCCCGGCTGAGCCGAGTGCCGGAAGCCAAGCGGGCCGAGGTCGTGCTGGAACTGGTGCGTGAGCACGCCGCGGCCGTGCTGGGACACGGCTCTGCCGAGGACGTGGACCCCGAGCGGCGCTTCGACGACCTGGGCTTCGACTCCCTCGGCGGAATCGAACTCCGCAACCGGCTGGCCAAGGCGACCGGCCTGTCCCTGCCGTCCACCCTCGTGTTCGACCACCCCTCGGCCGCGGCCGTGGCGACCCTGCTGCACGCCAAGACCGCCGGCGCGGACGCCGGGCCGCGCACGACCCGGGCGGCACGGCGGGCCCGCGCGGACGACCCCATCGCGATCGTCGGCATGAGCTGCCGCTTCCCCGGCGGGGTGCGCACACCGGAGGAACTGCTGCGCCTGGTCGTCTCCGGCACCGACGCCACCACGCCGTTCCCCGACGACCGCGGCTGGGACCTGGAACGGCTCATCGACCCGGACCCCGACAAGCCCGGCACCGTCTACAGCCGGGGCGGCGGATTCCTGCGCGACGCGGCCGACTTCGACGCCGGCTTCTTCGGCATCTCGCCGCGCGAGGCCCTGGCCATGGACCCGCAGCAGCGCCTGCTGCTGGAGGCGTCCTGGGAGGCCCTGGAGTACGCCGGGATCGACCCGCTGTCCCTCCGTGGCAGTGACACCGGCGTGTTCGCCGGCGCCTGCGCCTCCGGATACGTCGACCAGGTCTCCGGCGACCTGGAGGGCTTCCGGCTGACCGGCACCACGCACAGCGTGGTCTCCGGGCGCGTGTCGTACGTGTTCGGCCTCGAAGGCCCGACGATGACCATCGACACGGCCTGTTCGTCGTCGCTGGTGGCCCTGCACGTGGCGTGCCAGGCGCTCCGCCAGGGCGAGACGTCCCTCGCGCTGGCCGGCGGCGTCACCGTCGCGGCGACGCCGTACCTGTACGTGGACTTCGCACGCCAGCGGGGTCTGTCACCGGACGGCCGCTGCAAGGCCTTCTCGGCCGACGCGGACGGCGTGAGCTTCGCCGAGGGCGTGGGTGTACTGGTGCTGGAGCGGTTGTCCGACGCCCGGCGGCTGGGGCACAACGTCCTGGCGGTGGTCCGCGGCAGTGCGGTGAACCAGGACGGTGCGAGCAACGGCCTGACGGCCCCGAACGGCCCGTCGCAGGAGCGCGTGATCGCGCAGGCCCTGGCCAACGCCGGTCTGACGCCTGGCGATGTGGATGCGGTCGAGGCTCACGGGACCGGTACGACGCTGGGTGACCCGATCGAGGCGCAGGCGTTGATCTCCGCTTACGGGCAGGACCGTGAGGAACCGCTGCGGATCGGTTCCCTGAAGTCGAACATCGGGCACACCGTGGCCGCTGCCGGTGTCGGTGGCGTGATCAAGATGGTGCAGGCGCTCCGGCACGAGGTGCTGCCGCCGACCCTGCACGTGAACGAGCCGTCGCCGCACGTCGACTGGACGGCGGGTGCGGTGCGGCTGCTGACCGAGGCCGAGCCGTGGCCCGCGAACGGGCGTGCTCGCCGGGCTGGTGTGTCGTCCTTCGGCGTCAGCGGCACGAACGCTCACCTGATCCTGGAGGAGGCGCCTGCCGCTGCACCGCAGGAGACTGCGGCTGTTTCGCCGCCGCTGCCCGTGACTCCGTTGGTCGTGTCGGGGCGCAGTGAGTCGGGTGTGCGGGCCCAAGCGGAGCGGTTGCGGGAGTGGCTCCTGGAGCGTCCGGAAGTGGATCTGTCCGATGTGGCGGCCTCGTTGGTGCAGTCGCGGGCGCAGTTGGAGTGGCGGGGCGCGGTCGTCGGCCGTGACCGCGACGAGTTGCTGTCCCGCCTGAGTGACCTGGAAGCGCGGGTCGTTGGCTCGGGGAAGACGGCGTTCTTGTTCACCGGGCAGGGTGCCCAACGGGTCGGCATGGGCGCTGGGTTGTATGAGGCATTCCCGGTGTTCGCTGCGGCGCTGGACGAGGTGTGTGCGGCCTTTGCTCCACTGCCGTTGAAGGACGTCATGTTCGGTGACAGCGAGCTGCTGAACCGGACGGAGTTCACGCAGCCGGCGCTGTTCGCGTTCGAGGTGGCGCTGTTCCGGCTGCTGGAATCCTTCGGGATAAGCCCGGACTTCCTGATCGGGCACTCCATCGGAGAGCTGGTCGCGGCCCACGTCTCCGGCATCTGGTCCTTGGAGGACGCCTGCCGCGTCGTCGAGGCCCGGGGTCGGCTGATGGGTGCTCTGCCCGAGGGCGGGGCGATGCTGGCCATCGCGGCCACCGAGGACGAGATCACGGACGACCGGGTGTCCATCGCGGCCGTCAACGCCCCCGGGGCTATCGTCGTTTCAGGTGACAAGGACGCGATCGCGGAGGTCGAGCAGCGCTTCACCGATGCCGGTCGCAAGACCAAGCGTCTCCAGGTCAGCCACGCCTTCCACTCGGCCCTGATGGAGCCGATGCTGGACGACTTCGCCGCCATCACCCGCGAAATCACCTACAACACCCCGCGCATACCTCTCGTCTCGAACGTCTCCGGTGACCTGGCCGGTGACGAACTGCTGGACCCCGCCTACTGGGTCCGCCAGGTCCGCGCGGCCGTCCGTTACGCCCCCGGCATCGAGAAGCTTCTCGCCTCCGGTGTCCGGCGTTTCCTGGAGGTCGGCCCGGACGCGGTCCTGGCGGCGATGACCCGCCAGTGCCTGCCGGAGGACCTCGAGGCGAGGTCCCTCGTGGTGGCGGCCGCGCGCCGCGACCACGACGAGCACGAGCAGTTCGTCACGATGCTCACCCAGGCGCACACCGCCGGTGTCACCGTGGACTGGACGCCACTGTTCCCGGACCACCCGGGAACACACATCCCCCTGCCCACCTACGCCTTCCAGCACCAGCGTTACTGGCTCGAACCCCGCCCCGCCGGGCAGGGCGGCGGATCCGCCTCGGATCACCCGCTGCTCACTTCGGTGGTCCGGGTCGCCGACCGCGACGAGTGGCTGTTCACCGGCCGGTTCTCGCTGAAGACCCACCCGTGGATCGCCGACCACACCACCTACGGCGTGGTGCTGGTGCCGAGCGCCGCCCTGATGGAGATGCTGCTCGTCGCCGGGGACCGGATCGGCTGCCCCGGCGTGGACGAACTCACCCTGGAGACGCCGATCCTCCCGCCGGAGGACGGCGAGGTGGAACTCCAGGTCCTGGTGCAGGAACCGGACGACTCGGGCCGCAGGCCGTTCACGTTCCACTACCGCCGCGCCGTCGAAGGCGGCGCCGGGGAGTGGAGCCGGAACGCCAGCGGTGTGCTGAGCGGCCCACAGCCCGCCGGCACGGAGCTGATGGAGGCGCTGCGCGAGGAACCGTGGCCCCCGATCGCCGCCGAACCGGTCGGCACCGACTGGATCCCGGCCCAGGTGGCGCGTGCCGCCGGGCTGGAGTACGGGAAGTCGTTCATCGGTGTCGACGCCGCCTGGCGCAGCGGGGACACGGTGTTCTCCGAGGTGACCCTGAACGCGGACACCCCGGCCGAGCGGTTCCGGCTGCACCCGGCGCTGTTCGACATGGTGATGCACGCGGGGCTCGCCTGCCTGATCTGGCCGGACCACCCGGGCAACGCGGCCGAGGGCAAGTTGCTGTTCCGCTGGGGCGGCACGCGGTTCCACGGCACGGCCGCCGAGGTGACGTCGCTGCGGGTGATGGCCGTGCGGCGCAGCAGCGAGGCGATCGGCGTCGTGGCCGTCGACCAGGACGGCAACCCGGTGGTGACCATCGACGAGGTGGTCATGCGCTCCTACGACGTCCAGCAGTTCCGCGCCGCGCTGCCCGACGCCCGGGCCGGGATGTACGGACTGCGCTGGACCCCGTGCACCGCCGAGCCCGATCGGCGATCCGCCGTGACGCTGGCCTCGCTCGGTGCCGTCACGATCCCGGGGATCGACGACCGGTACCCGGATCTGTCGGCACTCACCCAGGCAACAGCCCAGGCAACCGCACAGCCACCCGCCCGGCCGGACGCCGCGCCACACGCCGTGCCCGACGCCCTGGTCTGGGAGGCCACCACCGTCGACCCGGCCACCACCGTCGACCCGGCCACCACCGTCGACCCGGCGACCGCCCGTGAAGCGGTGACCGCGGCCCTGCACATCGTGCAAGGCTGGCTCAGCGACGACCGGTTCGCCGGGTCGCGGCTCGTCGTGGTCACCACCGGCGCGTCGGCGGCCCTGCCCGGTGAGGTGCCGGATCCGGTCGGCGCCTCCCTGTGGGGGCTCGTCCGCAGTGCGCAGACCGAGTACCCGGGCCGGATCGTGCTGCTCGACCGCGCGGCCTCCGATGACACCGGCCTCTCGGGCGACTCCGTCCGGGCCGTGCTGGCGACCGGTGAGCCCCAGGCGGCCCTGCGGGGCGGCAGCGTACTGGCGCCCCGGCTGGAAGCCCTGCCCGAGCCGGCCGCCGCGGCGCCGGTGTCGTTCGGGACCGGGACCGTGCTCGTCACCGGCGGCACCGGTGGCCTCGGGGCGCGGCTGGCCCGCCATCTCGTCGCCGAACACGGCGTACGCCGCCTGCTGTTGGTGTCCCGGCGCGGTGAGCGGGCCGAGGGCGCGGCCGATCTCGTGGCCGAACTGCGCGAGGCCGGTGCCGAGGCACGGGTCGCCGCCTGCGACGTCACCGACCGTGACGCGCTGCGGAACCTGCTGCGCACGCTGCCGGCCGACCAGCCGCTCACCGGCGTCGTCCACACGGCCGGCGTCCTCGACGACGGCACGGTGCACACCCTGACGGCCGGCCAGGTCGACGCGGTGTTCGCGCCCAAGGCCGACGCCGCGTGGGCGCTGCACGAGCTGACCCGTGAGGCGGACCTGTCCGCGTTCGTGCTGTTCTCCTCGGTGTCCGGGCTGATCGGCTCGGCCGGACAGGCCAACTACGCCGCCGCGAACGCCTTCCTGGACGCCCTGGCGGTGCGGCGCCGCGCCGAGGGGCTGCCCGCGCTGTCCCTGGCCTGGGGCCCGTGGGAGCAGGACACCGGCATGACCGGCGGCCTCGACCGGACAGGGGTGGCCAGGCTGGCCCGGCTCGGCCTGCACCCGCTGGACGGCACCGACGGACTGCGGCTGTTCGACGGGGCGCTGTCCGCGCCCGAACCGGCCCCCGCCCTGCTGCGGTTCGACCCGGACGACCTGCGTCTGGAGGCGCAGACCGGGGCGGTGCCCGCGGTGCTGCGCGCGTTCGTCCGGACGCGGCGGCAGCAGTCCCCGACGGCGGCGGCGAACCGCACGGCCTCGCTGGGCGAACGACTGCACGGCGTTCCCGACGGGAAGCGGCACGCGGTCGTGCTCGACCTCGTGCGGGAACAGGCCGCCACCGTCCTGGGATTCGCCTCGCCCGCCGACATCGACCCCGACCGCGGCTTCGACGTGCTGGGCTTCGACTCCCTCGGCGGGGTCGAGTTCCGCAACCGCCTGGCCAAGGTGACCGGGCTGTCCCTGCCGTCGACGCTGGTGTTCGACTACCCGACGGTGAACGACATGGCCGGCTACCTGCTGTCCCGGACCACCGTCACCGCACCCGCCGAGACGAAGGCCGCCGTCCAGGGCGACATCGACCGGCTCAACGCCCTACTGGAGCGGATCCTCGCCCACGCCGGCGGCGACGACGAGACCGTCGCCGGACTGCGGGGCGTCAACGACCGCCTGCGCACCTACCTGGCCCCGTGGCCGGCCGGTGACGCCGACGATCTCGCGTTCCACTCCGACGACGAACTCTTGGATCTGATCGACGAGGAGTTTGGCCCAGCATGAGCAACCCCAGCACGAACAACGAGGAACGGCTCAGCCGGTACCTGCGGAAACTCACCGGAGACCTGCGCGCGGCCAACAAGCAGATCCACGAGCTGGAGGAGCGCGCCCGCGAGCCGCTCGCGATCGTGGGCATGAGCTGCCGCTACCCCGGCGGTGTCGAGACCCCCGCCGACCTGTGGGACCTGGTGGCGTCCGGAACCGACGCCATCGGCCCGTTCCCGCCCGACCGGGGCTGGGACCTGGAGAAGCTGTTCGACAGCGATCCCGACGCGCCCGGCACCGTCTACACCAGGGAAGGCGGATTCCTCGACGGGGCCGCCGACTTCGACGCCGGTTTCTTCGGCATCGGCCCCCGCGAGGCGGCGGCGATGGACCCGCAGCAACGCCTCTTCCTGGAGGCGTCGTGGGAGGCGCTGGAGCACGCCGGCATCGACCCGGTGTCCCTGCGCGGCAGCGACACCGGGGTGTTCGCCGGTGTCATCCACCAGGACTACGGCCACCGCGTGGGTTCGCCCGCGCTGACGGCCGAGTCGGAGGGACACGCCTACCTCGGCGTGTCGGCCAGCGTCCTGTCCGGCCGCGTGGCCTACACCCTGGGGCTCAAGGGCCCGGCCGCATCCGTGGACACCGCCTGCTCGTCGTCCCTGGTGGCCCTGCACCTGGCGTGCCAGGCGCTCCGCCAGGGCGACACGTCCCTGGTGCTGGTGGGCGGCGTCACGGTGATGTCCGACCCGACCCTCCTGATCGCGTTCGGACGCCAGCGCGCCCTGTCGCCCGACGCCCGCTGCAAGGCGTTCGCCGCGGCGGCCGACGGCACCGGGTTCTCCGAGGGCCTCGGCATGCTCGTGGTCGAGCGGCTGTCCGACGCCCGCCGCCTCGGGCACCGCGTCCTGGCCGTGATCCGCGGCAGCGCCGTCAACCAGGACGGCGCCAGCAACCGCCTCACCGCGCCCAACGGCCCCTCCCAGGAGAAGGTGATCGCGCAGGCGCTCGCCAACGCCGGTCTCACACCCGTGGACGTCGACGCGGTCGAGGCGCACGGCACCGGCACCACGCTCGGCGACCCGATCGAGGCGCAGGCCCTGATCGCCGCCTACGGCCGTGACCGGTCCGGGGAGCCGCTGCGGATCGGCTCGCTCAAGTCGAACATCGGGCACACCTCGGCGGCGGCCGGTGTCGGCGGCGTCATCAAGATGGTGCAGGCGCTCCGGCACGAAGTGCTGCCCCGGACCCTGCACGTGGACGCCCCCACCCCGCACGTCGACTGGTCCGACGGATCGGTCCGGCTGCTCCTCGACGCCGAGCCGTGGCCGGCCGGGGAGCGGGTGCGGCGGGCCGGCGTGTCCTCCTTCGGCGCCAGCGGCACCAACGCCCACGTGATCCTGGAGGAAGCCCCGGCGGAGCCCCCCGCCACCGAGGCGGCGGACGAACCGGCGGAGCCGGGACGGCCCGGCCTCCTCCCGGTCGTGGTGTCGGCCAGGACCGAGGCCGGCGTGCGCGCCCAGGCGGCCAAACTGCGGCACTGGGCGGCCCGGCGCCCCGACCTGGCCGTCACCGACCTGGCCCACGCGGCGCTCACCACCCGCACCGCGCTCGAATGGCGCGGCGCGGTGGTGGCCGAGGACCGGGACGGTGTGCTCGCCGGGCTCGCGGCACTGGCCGAACCGGAAGCGGCGGGCGCCGCCGACGACGTGGTCACCGGCCGCGCGACCAGCCGCAAGGTCGCCTTCGTCTTCCCCGGACAAGGCAGCCAGTGGCAGGGCATGGCCCTCGAACTGCTCGCGGCCGGCGGCCCGTTCGCCGAGTCCATGGCGGCGTGCGAAGCCGCCCTGAGCCGGTACGTCGACTGGTCCCTGAGCGCCGTGCTGCGCGGCGAGGACGGCGCACCCTCACTGGAGCGGGTCGACGTCGTCCAGCCCGCGCTGTTCGCCGTGATGGTGTCCCTGGCCGAACAGTGGCGCGCCGAGGGCGTCGAACCCGATGTCGTCGTCGGCCACTCGCAGGGCGAGATCGCCGCGGCGTACGTCGCCGGCGCCCTCACCCTCGAGGACGCGGCCCGCGTGGTCGCCCTGCGCAGCCTCGCCGTCGCCGAGGAACTCGCCGGCGCCGGGGCGATGTCCTTCGTGAACCTCGACGAGGAGGCCACCCGGGCACGACTGGCGCCCTACGGCGACGGGCTGTCCCTCGCGGCGGTCAACGGCCCCGTGCAGTCCGTCGTCTCCGGCGACCTGGACGCGATGGACGAGTTCCTCGAAGCGTGCCGGCAGGACGGCGTGCGGGTGAAGCGCATCCCCGTCGACTACGCCTCCCACTCCAAGGCCGTCGAACGGCTCCGCGAGCGCCTGCTGCGCGAACTCGCCCCCGTCCGCCCCCGCTCCGGGACCGTCCCGTTCTTCTCCACCGTGCACGCCGACTACCTGGACACCTCCGGGCTGAACGCCGACTACTGGTACCGGGCGCTGCGCGAGCCCGTCCGCTTCGCCGCCGTGTCCGAGGCACTGATGCGGGCCGGGTTCACCGCCTTCGTCGAGGCCAGCCCCCACCCGGTGCTCACCGTGGGCCTGGCGGCCACCGCCGAGGCCGCCGGAGTCGCCGACCGGGTGAGCATCGTCGGCTCCCTGCGCCGGGACCGGGGCGGGCCCCGGCAGTTCACCCTCGCCCTGGCCCAGGCCCACGCGGCCGGACTGCCGGTGCGCTGGGAGTCCCGCTTCGGCGACCGCCCCCTGCCCACCGTCGACCTGCCCACCTACGCCTTCCAGCGGCAGCGCTACTGGATCCGGCCCGAGGCACCGGGCGCCGGCGGTGACGTCACCCACGCCGGCCTGGTCTTCCCCGACCACCCGCTGCTCGGCGCGGCCGCCGAACTGGCCGGCCGCGACGAGTGGTTGTTCACCGGCCGCATCGCCACCCGGACCCACCCGTGGCTCGCCGACCACGTGGTGTTCGGCACCGTGGTGGTGCCGGGCACGGCCATGGTCGAGATGGCGCTGTGCGCGGGGGAGAAGCTCGGCTGCCCCGTCGTCGAGGAGATCGTCTTCCAGGCGCCGCTCGTGGTCGACGGCGAGGACGACGTCCAGATCCAGCTCGCCGTCGGCGAACCGGACGACCGCGGGCGGCGCGTGCTGTCGGTGTACTCCCGCCCGGACGCCCCCGCCGACTGGACGCTGCACGCGGAAGGCGTGCTGGCCCCCGCCACCGGCGACGACCCACCCGGACCGGCCGACCCGTCCGAGGACGCGGAGCACCTCGACGGCCAAGCGCTCTACGACCGCCTGGCCGGCATGGGCTTCGGCTACGGCAGCGCCTTCCAGGGCGTGACCTCCCTGTGGCAGGACCACGACGAGGTCGTCGCCGAGGTGTCCCTGGACGACCCGACCGCCGAACAGGCGGGCCGGTTCGGCATCCACCCCGCACTCTTCGACGCGGCCCTGCACGGCCTCGGCCTGCTCGGCCGGTGGGAGGAGGGCAGGCTGCCGCTGCCGTTCTCCTTCACCGGCGTACGGCTGCACCGGCCCGGAACCGACGCGGTGCGGGTCCGCATCACCGGCATCGGACGCGACCGCGTGCGGATCGCCGCGCACGACGACACGGGCGAACCCGTCCTCACCGTCGAGGCGCTGCGCACCCGCCCGATCGACGCCGGCACCCTGCTCGACACCCGGCGGGACACCCACCACTCACTCCACCTGCCGCAGTGGAAGGACCTGCCCGCCCCGACCCCGGCGAACCCGCCGCGGCTGGCGTCGCTCGGGACCGCGCCGGACGCCGCCCCGGGCATCGAGCACACATACCCGGACCTCGACGCCCTCCTCGACTCCGGCGACACCCCGGACGCGGTCGTATGGACCGCGACCGACGCGCACGGGCCGGACGCGACCGACGCACACGGATCGGTCGCGGGCGACGCGCACGGACCGGTCGTGGCCGACGCGCACGGATCGGTCGCGGCCGGGGTGCACGCAAGCGTGCGGGCCACGCTCACCACCCTGCGGACCTGGCTCGCCGACGACCGCTGCGCCCGCTCGACCCTCGTGGTGGTCACCCGCAACGGCGCGGGCCTGCCCGGCGAGTCCCCGGACCTCGCCGCGGCCGCCGTCCGGGGACTCGTCCGCAGCGCACAGTCGGAACACCCGGGCCGGATCGTCTCCGTCGACTGCCTCGACGAACTCACCGCGGACCTGGTCGCCGCCGCGCTCGCCACGGACGAACCACAGATCGCCGTCCGCGACGGCGGCCTGCGCGTGCAGCGCCTCGGCCGGTCCCCCGCCCCCACAGCAGAACCGGAGCAGCCGTTCGGCACGGGCACCGTGCTGATCACCGGCGGCCTCGGCGGCCTCGGCTCCCTGGTGGCCGAACACCTCGTCGAGACACACGGCGTGCGCGACCTCCTCCTCGTGTCGCGGCGCGGCGCCGAGGCCGAGGGCGCGTCCGCACTCGTGACCCGGCTGACCGAGCGCGGCGCCCGGGTCCGCGCCGCGGCCTGCGACGTCACCGACCGCCCGGCCCTGGCCGCCCTGCTCGACTCGATCGCACCGGACCGCCCCCTCACCGCCGTGATCCACTCGGCCGGTGTACTGGACGACGGCACGATCGAGACCCTCACCGCCGACCAGGTGGACCGTGTCCTCGACGCCAAGGTCGACGCCGCCCTCAACCTGCACGAACTGACCCGGAACCATGACCTGTCGGCGTTCGTCCTGTTCTCGTCCGCCGCGGCACAGCTGGGCTCACCGGGTCAGGGCAACTACGCCGCCGCGAACAGCGCCCTCGACGCACTGGCCCGGCACCGGCACAGCGCCGGACTCCCGGCCCAGTCGGTCGCCTGGGGCCCCTGGCAGCAGCGCAGCGACATGACCGGCGGCCTCGGCCAAGCCGGATTCGCCCGACTGGAACGCATGGGACTGCGCCCGGTCGACAACGACTTCGGCCTGCGGCAGTTCGACGTGGCCACCGCCACCAGCGAACCGCTCACGACCGCCGTCGACTTCGACCGCGCCGCACTGTCGCTGCAGGCCCGGGCCGGCCTCCTGCCCGCCGTCCTGCACGGACTCGTCCCGGTGCCGGAACGGCGAGCCGGCGCGGCCGGGGCCCTGGCCCACAAGCTCATGGCGGCGGACGAGGCCGAACGGGACACACTCGTCGTCGATTTCGTCCGCGGACACGCGGCAGCCGCCCTCGGCCACGCCACGACCGACGCGATCGGCACCGACGTGCCCTTCACCGAACTCGGCTTCGACTCCCTGGGCGGCGTGGAGTTCCGCAACCGGCTGGCCAAGGGCACCGGCCTGGCCCTGCCCTCCACACTGGTCTTCGACCACCCGACCGTCACGGCCGTGGCCGCACTGGTGCGCTCCCGCATCGAGGGCGAGCAGACCCACGCCCCCGCACGACGGACGGCACGCCGCGCGGCGCACGACGAGCCCATCGCCATCGTCGGCATCGGCGCGCGGTACCCCGGCGGCGTCGGATCGGCCGAGGAACTGTGGCGCCTGGTCGCGGCCGGCCGGGACGTCATCGGGGACTTCCCCACGGACCGCGGCTGGGACCTGTCCGGCCTGTTCGACCCGGACCCGGACCGGCCCGGCTCGGTGTACACGCGGTCCGGCGGATTCCTGCACGGCGCGGGCGACTTCGACGCGGGCTTCTTCGGCATCTCACCGCGCGAGGCGTCCGCCATGGACCCGCAGCAGCGGCTCCTGCTGGAGGCGACCTGGGAGGCGCTGGAGAACGCCGGCATCGATCCGACGTCGCTGCGCGGCACGGACGCGGGCGTGTTCGCGGGCGCGTGCGCCTCCGGATACGTAGACCGGGTCTCGGGCGACTTGGAGGGCTTCCGCCTCACGGGTACGTCGCACAGCGTCATCTCGGGCCGAGTGGCCTACACGCTGGGGCTGGAGGGCCCGGCGGTGACGGTGGACACGGCCTGTTCGTCGTCCCTGGTGGCCCTGCACCTGGCCTGCCAGGCCCTGCGCCAGGGGGACAGCTCCCTCGTGCTCGCCGGAGGCGTCACCGTCGCCGCCGAGCCCGACATCTTCATCGACTTCTCCCGCCAGCGCGGCCTGGCACCGGACGGCCGCTGCAAGGCCTTCTCGGCCGACGCGGACGGCGTCGGCTTCGCCGAGGGCGTGGGTGTGCTGGTGCTGGAGCGCCTGTCGGACGCTCGGCGGCAGGGGCACAACGTGCTGGCGGTGATCCGCGGTAGCGCGGTGAACCAGGACGGTGCGAGCAATGGCCTGACGGCCCCGAACGGCCCGTCCCAGGAGCGAGTGATCGCGCAGGCCCTGGCCAACGCCGGTCTGACGCCTGGCGATGTGGACTCGGTCGAGGCTCACGGGACCGGTACGACGCTCGGCGATCCGATCGAGGCCCAGGCGCTGATCTCCGCGTACGGTCAGGACCGTGAGGAACCGCTGCGGATCGGCTCCCTGAAGTCGAATATCGGGCACACTGTGGCCGCTGCCGGTGTCGGTGGCGTGATCAAGATGGTGCAGGCGCTTCGGCACGAGGTGCTGCCGCCGACCCTGCACGTGGACGAGCCGTCATCCCATGTGGACTGGTCTTCAGGTTCGGTGCGGTTGCTCACCGAGGCCGAGGCATGGCCGGTGACCGACCGGGTCCGCCGGGCTGGTGTGTCGTCGTTCGGCGTCAGCGGCACGAACGCCCACCTGATCCTGGAGGAGGCGCCCACCGCCCAGGAGGCCCCTGCCGAGCCGGCTCCTGTTCCGGTGGTGCCGTTGGTGGTGTCGGGCCGGAGTGAAGCGGCTGTGCGGGCACAGGCATTGCGGCTGCGGGAGTGGCTGCTTCAGCGGCCGGATGCGGACTTGCCTGACGTGGCTGCGTCGTTGGTGCAGTCGCGGGCGCAGTTGGAGTGGCGGGGCGCGGTCGTCGGCCGTGACCGCGACGAGCTGCTGTCCCGCTTGAGTGATCTCGAGCCCGGTGCGGTGGGTTCGGGCAAGACGGCGTTCCTGTTCACCGGTCAGGGTGCGCAACGGGCCGGTATGGGCGCCGGGTTGTATGAGGCGTTCCCGGTGTTCGCCGCCGTGCTGGACGAGGTGTGTGCGGCCTTTGCTCCGCTGCCGTTGAAGGACGTCATGTTCGGTGACGGCGACCTGTTGAACCGGACGGAGTACACCCAGCCCGCGCTGTTCGCGTTCGAGGTGGCGCTGTTTCGGCTGTTGGAGTCCTTCGGAGTGCGGCCGGATGTGCTGCTCGGGCACTCGATTGGCGAGTTGGTGGCCGCCTACGTCTCCGGCGTCTGGTCGCTGGAGGATGCCTGCCGGGTCGTCGAGGCTCGGGGTCGGTTGATGGGTGCTCTGCCCGAGGGCGGGGCGATGCTCGCGATAGCCGCTACCGAGGACGAGATCGCGGACGACCGGATATCCATCGCCGCGGTCAACGCCCCTGGAGCCATTGTCGTTTCGGGTGAGGAAGACGCGATCGCGGAGGTCGAGCAGCGGTTCACCGATGCCGGTCGCAAGACCAAGCGCCTCCAGGTCAGCCACGCCTTCCACTCGGCTCTGATGGAGCCGATGCTGGACGACTTCGCGGCTGTCACCCGCGAGGTCACCTACAACACCCCGCGCATACCGCTCGTCTCGAACGTCTCCGGAGAACTGGCTGCTGACGAACTGCTGGACCCGTCCTACTGGGTCCGCCAGGTGCGTGCGGCCGTCCGTTACGCCCCCGGCATCGAGACACTCCTCGCCTCCGGCGTGCGCCGTTTCCTGGAGGTCGGCCCGGACGCGGTCCTAGCGGCGATGACCCGCCAGAGTCTCCCCGAGGAGGCCAAGGCTTTCGTGGCGGCGGCCGCGCGCCGAGACCACGATGAGCACGAGCAGTTCGTCACGATGCTCACCCAGGCCCACACGACCGGCGTCACCGTGGACTGGGCCCCGCTGTTCCCGGGCCGCCCGCAGCAGCACATCGCTCTGCCCACCTACGCCTTCCAGCACCAGCGCTACTGGCTCCAGCCGCCTGCGGAAAGCACCGGCGACCGGTTCGAACACCCGTTGCTCACAGGCGTCATGCCGGTCGCGGGGAAGGACGAGTGGGTCTTCACGGGCCGGCTGTCCCTGGCCACCCACCCCTGGATCGCTGACCACGCGGTGTTCGGCTCGGCGCTGTTGCCGGGCACCGGCTTCGTGGAGCTGGCCTTGGCCGCCGGCGAACGGCTCGGTGCCGACACGGTCGAGGAGATCCTGCTGGAGTCACCGCTCCTGCTCGACGGGGACGAAGCCGTCGACGTCCAGGTCACCGTGGGCCGGGCCGACGACGAGGGCCGTCGCGCGTTCGCCATCCACTCCCGCGCGGTCGACGGCGACGCCGACTGGGTCGGACACGCCGGCGGCTCCCTGATCGCCGTCCCCGCGGCAGCGGACGTGGACGCGGCCGGGGCCTCCTGGCCCCCGCCCGGCGCGGAGCCGCTGCCGGTGGACGACCTGTACGACCGCCTCGCCGAGTTGGGCGTCACGTACGGCCCCGCCTTCCAGGGCGTGAGCTCGGCTTGGACGCTCGGTGACGAAGCGTTCGCCGAGATCGTGCTGGACGAGGCCACCGCCGAGGCGGCCACCCGCTTCACGGCGCACCCGGCGCTGCTCGACGCCGCGCTGCACGCCGCGATCGACACCCTGGCCCGGGACATGCCCGCGGGCCGGGTGCCGCTGCCGTTCTCGTTCTCCGGGGTGCGTGTCCATCGCGCCGGCACCGCTGCCGTCCGGGCCAGGATCGTCCGTACCGGCGCCGAGAGCGTACGAGTGGAAGCCGTCGACGAAACCGGGGCGCCCGTGGCGACGGTGGGAACCCTGCGCGCCCGCGCGGTGGACGCCGCCACCCTGGGCGGCCGGCGACAGACCGGCAGGACGCCCCTCCACGAACTGCGCTGGACCGACGTCGAAGCCGGCACCACCCCGTCCGTCTCTGCCTCCGCCCCGCGCGTCGCCGCGCTCGACTCGCCCGAGGTGACCGGCGTCGTCGCTCACCACGGCGGCCCGGCCGACGCGGCCCGCGCCGAGGACCCCGCAGAGGTCCTGGTGTGGACCGTGGAGGCCGGCGGCACCGGCACCGCCGACCGGTCGGTGCGCGACCGGGTGCGGGCGGCACTTGTAATGATCAAGGCCTGGCTGGCGGAGGACCGCCTGTCCGGCACCCGGCTGGTCGTGGCCACCCGCAACGGTGCGGGACTGCCCGGCGAGACACCCGATCTCGCCGCCGCGGCGGTGCGCGGACTGGTGCGCAGCGCCCAGTCGGAGCACCCCGGCCGGATCGTGCTGCTCGATCACGACGGTGACCTGTCCGCCGACACGGTGTCGATCGCGCTCTCCGCCGGTGAGTCCCAGGTCGTCCTGCGGGACGGCAGGACTCTCGTGCCCCGCCTGACCCGCGGCACCACACCCGCGCCGGACCAGGACGCCCGGGCGGCGTCGCTCGGCACGGGCGGCACCGTACTCGTCACCGGCGGCACCGGCGGCATCGGCGCCCGCCTGGCCCGTCACCTGGTCGCGGAGCACGGCGTGGCGGACCTGCTGCTGGTGTCCCGCCGGGGCGACCGCGCGGACGGCACCCGGGAGCTGGTCACCGAACTGACCGCGCTGGGCGCCCAGGTTCGGGTGGCCGCGTGTGACGTGTCCGACCGCGACGCGGTGCGGGCACTGCTGGACACCGTCCCCGACGAGCGTCCGCTGACGGCGGTCGTCCACGCCGCCGGCGTCGTGGACGACAGCACGATCGAGAAGCTGACACCCGACCAGCTCGACCGGGTGCTGGCCTCGAAGGCGGACGCGGCCCTGCACCTGCACGACCTCACACGGCACCTGGACCTGTCGGCGTTCGTGACGTTCTCGTCCGTCGCGGCCGTCGTGGGCTCGCCCGGGCAGGCCAACTACGCGGCGGCCAACAGCGTCCTGGACGCCCTCGCGCGGTGCCGGACCGAAGCCGGACTGCCCGCCGTGTCGATCGCCTGGGGCCCCTGGAACGCCGGCAGCGGCATGACCCGCGACCTCGGACGCGACGGCCTGACGCGACTCGAACGGCTGGGCCTGCGCGCCCTCGCCGACGCCGACGGCTTCCACCTGTTCGACCAGGCACTGCACGCCGGCGCGCCCACCGTGGCGGCCGTCGAGTTCGACGCCGCCGCCCTGGCCGTCCAGGCCCGGGCCGGGACCCTGGCCGACGTCCTGCGGGAGGTGGCGCCGGTCACCGTGCGCCGCGCCGACAGGACAGGGGCGACAACCTTGGCCCGACGCCTCGCGGCGGCACCTCGGGACAAGCACGGCGAGCTCCTCCTCGACGCCGTCCGCGAATGCGCGGCAGCCGTGCTGGGCCATGCCTCGGCGGACGCGGTCGGCGGGGACACGCCGTTCAGCGAACTCGGATTCGACTCGCTCGGCGCGGTGGAGTTCAGGAACCGCCTCGCGCAGACGAGTGGGGTGACGCTGCCGTCGACCCTGGTGTTCGATCACCCGACGGCCAACGCCGTGGCACGGTACCTGCGCACCCGCATGGAAGGCGCGGGCACGACCGCTCGGCAGGTCACACGCCGCACCCGCGTGGAAGAGCCGATCGCCATCGTCGGAATGAGCTGCCGCTATCCCGGCGGTGTCGCCTCCGCCGACCAGTTGTGGGACCTCGTGGGAGCCGGCGGCGACGGCATCGGCCCGTTCCCGTCGGATCGCGGCTGGGACCTGGCCAACCTCTTCGACCCCGACCCGGACAAGCCCGGCACCGTCTACACCCGTGAAGCCGGTTTCCTGGCCGGCGCCGGTGACTTCGACGCGGCCTTCTTCGGCATCGGGCCGCGCGAGGCAGCCGCGATGGACCCCCAGCAGCGCCTGCTGCTGGAGGTCTCCTGGGAGGCACTGGAGAACGCGGGCATCCCCCCGACGTCCCTGCGCGGCACCGACACCGGCGTCTACGCCGGCGTGATGTACCAGGACTACGAGCACACGGCCCGGTCGGCCGCGGCGGCCGCCGAGGGCTACGTGGCCACCGGCTCGGCGGGCAGCGTCGTCTCGGGCCGGGTCGCCTACGCCCTCGGCCTCGAAGGCCCGGCGGTCACCATCGACACGGCCTGCTCGTCCTCGCTCATGGCGATGCACATGGCGGCCCAGGCGCTGCGGCAGGGGGAGTCGTCCCTGGTCCTCGTCGGCGGTGTGACGGTGATGTCCACGCCGCTGCTGTTCGTGGAGTTCTCCCGTCAGCGCGGACTTTCCCCGGACGGCCGCTGCAAGGCGTTCTCGTCCACGGCCGATGGTGTGGCGTGGTCCGAGGGCGTGGGTGTACTGGTGCTGGAGCGTCTTTCGGATGCCCGGCGGTTGGGGCACAACGTGCTGGCGGTGGTTCGTGGCAGTGCGGTGAACCAGGACGGTGCGAGCAACGGCCTGACGGCCCCGAACGGCCCGTCCCAGGAACGGGTGATCGCGCAGGCGCTCGCCAACGCCGGTCTGACACCGGGTGATGTGGACGCGGTCGAGGCCCACGGCACGGGCACGACCCTCGGCGATCCGATCGAGGCCCAGGCGCTGATCTCCGCTTACGGCCAGGACCGTGAGGAACCGCTGCGGATCGGCTCGGTGAAGTCCAACATCGGACACACGCAGGCCGCCGCGGGTGTGGCCGGTGTGATCAAGATGGTGCAGGCGCTCAGGCACGGCTGGCTACCGCGGACGCTGCACGTCGACGAGCCGTCGCCGCACGTGGACTGGTCGGCCGGCTCGGTGCGCCTGTTGGCCGACCCCGAGCCGTGGCCCGCGAACGGCCGGGTCCGCCGGGCGGGTGTCTCGTCCTTCGGCATCAGCGGCACCAACGCCCACGTCATCCTGGAGGAGGCGCCTGCCGCTGCCGCGCGGGAGACTGCGGCTGAGCCGGCTCCTGTTCCGGTGGTGCCGTTGGTGGTGTCGGGCCGGAGTGAAGCGGCTGTGCGGGCACAGGCATTGCGGCTGCGGGAGTGGCTGCTTCAGCGGCCGGATGCCGACTTGCCTGACGTGGCTGCGTCGTTGGTGTCGTCGCGGGCGCAGTTGGAGTGGCGGGGCGCGGTTGTCGGCCGTGACCGCGACGAGTTGCTGTCCCGCTTGAGTGATCTCGAACCTGGTGCGGTCGGTTCGGGGAAGACGGCGTTCCTCTTCACCGGCCAGGGTGCGCAACGGGCCGGTATGGGTGCCGGGTTGTATGAGGCGTTCCCGGTGTTCGCTGCCGCGCTGGACGAGGTGTGTGCGGCGTTCGCTCCGTTGCCCTTGAAGGACGTCATGTTCGGCGATGGCGACCTGCTGAACCGGACCGAGTACACCCAGCCCGCGCTGTTCGCGTTCGAAGTGGCACTGTTCCGCCTCCTCGAATCGTTCGGGATAAGCCCGGACTTCCTGATCGGGCATTCCATCGGTGAGCTGGTGGCCGCGTACGTCTCCGGCATCTGGTCGCTGGAAGACGCCTGCCGGGTTGTCGAGGTCCGGGGCCGGCTGATGGGTGCTCTGCCTGAGGGCGGGGCAATGCTCGCGATAGCCGCTACCGAGGACGAGATTGCGGACGACCGCGTGTCCATCGCCGCGGTCAACGCCCCCGGGGCCATTGTCGTTTCGGGTGACGAGGACGCGATCGCGGAGGTCGAGCAGCGGTTCACCGAGGCCGGTCGCAAGGCCAAGCGTCTCCAGGTCAGCCACGCCTTCCACTCGGCTCTGATGGAGCCAATGCTGGACGACTTCGCCGCCGTCACGCGCGAGGTCACCTACAACGCCCCGCGTATACCGCTCGTCTCGAACGTCTCCGGTGACCTGGCTGGTGACGAACTGCTGGACCCCGCCTACTGGGTCCGTCAGGTCCGCGCAGCGGTCCGTTACGCCCCCGGCGTCGAGACACTCCTCGCCTCCGGCGTGCGCCGTTTCCTGGAGGTCGGTCCGGATGCGGTCCTGGCGGCGATGACCCGCCAGAGCCTCCCCGAGGAGGCCAGGGCCTTCGTGGCAGCGGCCGCGCGCCGCGACCACGACGAGCACGAGCAGTTCGTCACGATGCTCACCCAGGCGCACACGACCGGCATCACCGTGGACTGGGCCCCGCTGTTCCCGGGCCGCCCGCGCAAGCACATCGCTCTGCCCACCTACGCCTTCCAGCACCAGCGCTACTGGCTCGAAGCCGACCTCTCCGCTACAGGAGACCTGAGCCGGGCAGGGCTGCTGTCGTTCGCCCACCCGTTCCTCACGGCGGACGTGCGGCTGGCGGGCCGGGACGAGCGGCTGTTCACCGGCCGGCTGTCCCTGGCCACCCACCCCTGGCTGGCCGACCACGCCGTCCTCGGTTCCGTGCTGCTGCCGGGCACCGCGTTCGTGGAGCTGGCGCTGAGCGCGGGCGCCCACGTGGGCGTCGGGACGGTCGAGGAACTGCTGCTGGAGGCCCCGCTGCCGCTGGCCGCCGACACGGCCGTGGACGTCCAGGTCGGCGTCGGTCCCGTGGACGGAGCCGGCCGCCGCACCTTCGCGGTGCACTCCAGGCGGGTGTCGGGCACGGCCGGGCAGGACGCGCCCGACGACGACTGGCTGCTGCACGCCCAGGGCGTGCTGGCACCCGCCGACACCACCCGGGTGCCGGCGGGGACCTGGCCGCCCGCGGACGCCGAACGGCTGCGCGGCGAGGACCTGTACGGCCGCTTGGCGGATCTCGGGTTCGAGTACGGGCCGGCGTTCCGGCGGGTGTCGGTGGCCTGGCAGCGCGGCGACGAGGCCTTCGCCGAGCTGGCGCTGGACGACACCGCCCCCGCCCTCGCGCCCGCGCCGGGCTTCGGCATCCACCCGGCACTGTTCGACGCGGCGCTGCACGCCGTGATCGACGGGCTCGCCCAGGCGATGCCGCCGGGACGGCTGCCGCTGCCGTTCTCGTTCTCCGGGGTCCGGCTGCACCGCGCCGGCGCCTCGGCGGTACGGGCCCGTATCGTCCGCACGGGCGAGGACGAGGCCCGGATCGAGCTGGTCGACGAGACGGGGGCGCCGGTGCTGACCGTCGAGTCGCTGCGGGCCCGCCCGGTCGAGGCCCGCTCGCTCGGTGACGCGGCGCAACGCGTCAACGGGGCGATGCTGGGCCTGGAATGGGTCGAGGTCGCCGGCGCGGGCCACGGCTCGGAGCCGGTCCCCGAACCGGTCGCCGAACCGGTCGTGTGGAACGCCGGCTCGGTGTGCCCCGACGGGGACGGGAGCGCCGAGGCGGTGCACGCCGCCGTCCGGGCGACGCTGGGCATGCTGCGGGAGTGGCTCGCCGACCGCGGGTCCTCCGAGTCGCCGCTGGTCGTGGCCACGCGGGGCGCGGCGGCGCTGCCCAGTGAGGCGCCGGATCCGGTCGCGGCGGCGGTGGCGGGGCTGGTGCGCAGCGCGCAGTCGGAGCACCCCGGCCGCATCACCCTCGTCGACCATGACGGCGGGGAACTGCCCGCCGCCACGGCGGCCCGGGCGGCGGCAGCGGAGGAGCCCGAACTGATGCTGCGCGACGGGCGGCTGCTCGCCCCCCGCCTGGCCCGGATGGGGGCGAGCGCCTCGGAGGTGTCCTTCGGGTCCGGCACGGTGCTGGTCACCGGCGGCACCGGCGGGCTCGGCGCGGCCGTGGCCCGGCACCTCGTCGAGGCGCACGGCGTCCGGCACCTGCTGCTGGTGTCGCGGCGCGGTGAACAGGCCGAGGGCGCACCGGAGCTGGTGGCCGCGCTGCGCGCCGCGGGGGCCGAGGTGCGGGTGGCGGCGTGCGACGCGGGCGACCGCGCGGCACTCCGGGACGTGCTCGCCGCCCTGCCCGCCGACGCGCCGTTGACCGCCGTCGTCCACTCGGCCGGCGTCCTGGACGACGGCATGGTGGAGACCCTGACCCCGGAGCAGGTGGACCGGGTCCTCGCGCCGAAGGTCGACGCGGCGCTGAACCTGCACGAACTGACCCGCGAGCACGACCTGTCGGCGTTCGTGCTGTTCTCCTCGGCGGCGGCCGTGCTCGGCTCGCCCGGACAGGGCAACTACGTGGCGGCGAACAGCTTCCTCGACGCCCTCGCCCGTCGCCGCGCCGCCGAAGGCCTGCCCGCCGTCTCGGTCGCCTGGGGCCCGTGGCAGCAGGACTCGGGCATGACCCGGGGACTGGGTGACGCGGGGCTGTCGCGGCTGGAGCGCATCGGGCTGCAGGCGCTCGGCCAGGACGAAGGGCTCGCGCTGTTCGACCTGGCCGTCGGTGCCGGACGGCCGGTGGTGGCCGCGACCCGGTTCAGCCGGGCGCGACTCGCGGAGCAGGCCCGTGACGGACTGCTGCCTGCCGTCCTGCGGGGGCTCGTGCCGACGGCCGTGCGGCAGCCGGACGACACCGGGGAGCTGACGCGCAGGCTCGCGTCGGCGCCGCCGGACGAACGGGAGGCGCTCGTCGTGGACCTCGTCCGCGACCAGGCCGCGGCCGTGCTCGGTCACACGAGCGGCGAGGCGATCCCCGTCGAGGCGCCGTTCACGGAACTCGGGTTCGACTCGCTCGGCGGAGTCGAGTTCCGCAACCGGCTGGCGAAGGCGACCGGACTGTCGCTGCCGTCGACCCTGGTGTTCGACCACCCGACCACGGCGGCGGTGGCGAAGCTGCTCCTGTCGCGCCTGGAGGACGGCGGCCCGGACGGGGCCGTCGAGCAGCACGTCGAGTCGCTGCGGACGGTGCTCTCGCAGATCACGTCCGGCTCGGAGAAGGTGCGGCTGGCCCGGCAGCTCCGCGCGCTCGTCGCGGAGGTGCTGGAGGAGCGCGAGCCCACCGCGCAGATCACCGCCGCCGCGGTCGAATCGGCCACGGGCGACGAGATCTTCGCACTGATCGACAAGACCCTTTCGTGACCGTGGACGGTCTCCCGGAGAGAAGGTTGTGAGATGACGCAGACGAGTGTCCCGGCGGGCACGGACGGCGAGGAGAGGACGCTCGAGGTCAGCTGGGCCGATCCCCGCGCGGCGCTGCTGCGCGCGTTCGGGATGTCGCGCGACGAGCTGCTGAAGAGCATCGTCGACGGGGACCTGCCCAATCCGCCGATCGGGCAGTTGCTGAACTTCAGGGTCACGGAGGCCGCGCCCGGCCGGGCGGTCATCGAGTTCGTGCCGGAGGAGCGGCACGAGAACCTCATCGGCGTGGTGGCCGGCGGAGTCGCCGGAACCGTGCTGGACGCCGCGATGTGGATCGCCGTCCAGGCGTCGCTGGAGGACAAGTCGGTGGTGAGCACCGTCAGCCTGAGCCTGAACTTCATCCGCAAACTGTCCCGGGAGTCCGGAACGGTGCGCGCGGTGGCCCGCACGCTCCACGTCGGGCGGTCGACCGCCACCGCGGAGTCCTGGCTGGAGGACGCGTCGGGACGGCGGTACGCGCAGGCCACGGCCAGTTTCCTGCGCATGGGAGGCGGCGAGTGACGCGACGCTGACCAGGCACCACCGCCCCTCCGGCCCACGCAACCGCAGGCCGGAGGGGCGGCGGCCGACCCGCCCGGCGGGATGTCCTAAACGCCCTGAGTCCCTCCGGTCCCGAACCGGTCCGGACGCATGAAGTCCAGGCCGTCGACGGTCTGCTTGCCGAGCGCCTCGTGTGCGGCGATGTGGCCGTAGCCGGTGGCCATTTTGAAGCCCTTTCCGGAGAATCCGGTCGCACAGTAGATCCTGCTGTCGTCGTCCAGCCGGCCGAGGAGGGGATGCCTGTCCTCGGTGAAAAGCTCGGGAAAGGCGTCGGAGCGCACGATGGTGGGGGTGAGGCCGGGGAAGAACTCGCTGACGGTCTCGGTGACCCTTTCGATTTCTTCCGGGGTGAGTTCTCTGGGCACGGAGGCCGGGTCGGGGGTCGCCCTCGCCCGCCCGGCCGGCGGTCCGTCCACCGATGCCTTGACCGTCACGCCATCGACGGCGGGTGCCCCGTACAAGGAGCGATCCTCGTACAGCCGGCTGAAGACGGGGAATCTCTCCGGCGAGAACTGCGTGCCGTCCTGGGCGATGAACCAGGTCAGGACGATCCGATGGGTTTCCGTGACGGCCTTGAGACGGTCGGGCATGAGCCTTCGGGACCAGCCGCCCGAGGCGACGATGACCCTCTCGAACGTCCAGGTTCTGTCACCCGAGGTGACGACCACGCCGTGTTCGGTTTCGGTGATGCTCTCCACGGGTGTGTTCTGCAGGACGGTGGCGCCGTTGGCCCGGGCCGCCGCGACGGCGGCGCTGACGGCGCGGTCGGTGCGCAGAACGCCGGCGCGGGGATCGTAGACGGCGCAGTCGTCGGGGCGGAGGTTGTGCTGGGGGTAGCGTTCCGCCAACTCCTCCCGGCCGAGGACGCGGTGCTCGGCTCCGGTGCTGCGCGTCGTCTCGAGGAGGCTGTTGATGAAGCCGCCGTTCGCCGTCCCGATGGACAGGCCCCCGGTGGGGAGGAAGATGTGCTGCCCGGTTTCCGCTTCGAGCTCCGCCCAGAGACTGCGGGAGCGTTCGATGATCGGGTAGTAGTCGGGTCTCCCGAGGTAGACCATGCGGAACAGGCGGGTGTCCCCGCCGACGGCACTGCGGCCGTGGGCGGGTGTGGCGGCCTCGAAGCCCACCACCGAGCCGGACAGCCGGGAGGCCTGCCACAGGGCCATGCTTCCGATGCTGCCCAAGCCGATGACTGCGAGTTCTGCGTCCATGTGAGCAGGTCCTTTTCGTCTACTCGTGAAGTCCGGCGAGCCTGCTGCCGAATCTGGCCAGGAGTGAGGTCCTGCTGGAACCCCTGCGCTCTTCCCACTGGTCGGCAATACCGAAGAGCCGGTACATGGCGTGGACGCCCAGCCAGCGGATGGGTTCCGGTTCCCACTTCCGTGCCCGGTGGCCGACCCAGGGAAGGGTGGTGCGTTCGGTTTCCTTCTCGAAGGCGAGCTCCACGAGAGTCCTGCCGCCGACGTAGGCCGACGTCACGCCGTGCCCTGCGTAGCCGGTGGACGATCCGACGCCCGATGCCGGGTCCCAGAGCACGCCGCCGTTCCAGTCCCGCGTGACGCCCAGGACTCCCGACCAGGCGTGATCCACCTCGAAGGGGATCCCCGGGAAGAAGGAACCGAGCTTCTGCGAGAGCAGGTCGATGGTGGACCGGGCGGTCGCCCCGGCTCCCCCTGTGCCGGAGCCGAAGCGGTAGGGGACACCGCGGCCTCCCATGGCGATACGGCCGTCCGACGTCCGCTGGGCGTAGATGAACGTGTGCGCGGAGTCGTTGAGGCACTGGGGCCCGTCCCAGCCGATCTGCTGCCACGCCTCCTCCGGCAGGGGCTTGGTCACGATCATCGAGGAGTTGACCGGGATCAGGCTCCGGCGGCCCAGCAACTGGCCCGAATACCCCTCGGTGCAGATGAACGTCTTCGCCGCGGTGACCCGCCCGCCGGCCAGAGTGAGGGTCCTGCCTCCGACACTGTCCACGCGGCTGCCCTCGTAGATCCTGACCCCCATGGAGGTCAGGGTGTCGGCGAGGCCGTAGACGAGCTTCGCGGGGTGGATCCGCGCGCAGTGCTTGTAGTAGAGCCCGCCGTGGACGGTGGAGATGTTGACCTGGGACTGGAACTCGTCCCGGTCGAGCAGGTGGACCTCGTCGTCGGTCAGCCCGTACTTCAGGTCCGCATCACGCCGGGTGACGAGTCGGCCCAGCCCCGCCCGGGTGTGGGCGGCGACGAGCGCGCCCCCCTTGTGCTGATCCGCGTCGATGCCCTCGGCCTGGAGGATGTCCAGGACCGCGTCGACGCCGGCGACGAACTCCTGCTGCAACCCCCGGCTCGCCTCCAGCCCTCCTCCGGCGCGGGCGAAGGTGGCACGGTTCCCCGGCGGCATGGCCGACAGCCAGCCACCGTTGCGCCCTGACGCGCCGTAGCCCACCTGCTCGGCCTCGAAGACGGCCACCGTGAGCGACGGTTCGAGCTTCTTGGCGAAGTACGCCGCCCACAGACCGGTGTAGCCGCCGCCGACTATGGCCACGTCGACGGAGTCCTGGCCGGTGAAACGGGGGAACGAGGGCCTCCTGTCGGCCAGTTGGGCCACCCAGAAGCCGAGCTCTCCGTTTCGGGGTGGCGCCGCGAGGGCGTTCATGCGCGTCCTTCCTCTGTGTCTGGGAACGGCGTCGGTACGGGAAGGCGGTGGAGCCCCGCCGACGGGGGAGAGGCGGGGACCTGTGACCGCTCGCCGAAGTCCGGCGTACCGGCCAGAAGACCGGCGTCTGCACGAGCCGGACCCGGTCGTGCAGACGTACGCGTCGCCGGCGAGTACGGGTATCTCCAGTCCTCGGTTCTCCGCTCAGGCGTCAGGGGCGCGGGAGGCCGAAGAGGACCGGGAGGTCGGCGATGTCGGTGATCCGCTCGTAGCCGAGCCAGTGCTCGTCGTGCTCCCAGCCGCGGTCCATGTACACCTTGTTCTCGATGCCCATGATGGCCGCGGAGCGCAGGTCGTACATCGGGCTGGCGGAGACGTGCACGATCTCGTCGGGTGTCACGCCGAGCTTGTCCAACATGTACTCGAACGCACTGAGCCGCGGCTTGTAGACGCCCATCTCCTCGGCGCTGATGACGACCTCGATCGGGGCCTTGAGGTTCTCCGCGAGGCGCACGGCGTGCGCCGTGTCGCTGTTGGTGATGATGACCAGCGGGACTGCCTCGGCCAGGCGGTTCAGCGCCTCGGTGACACCGGGGTACGGGCCCCAGGTGGGGATGCGCTCGTACACCGCCCGCGCCTCGTCCTCGCGGTACTCGAGACCGACGCTGCGCGAGGCGCGTTCCATGGAACGCGCGACGATCTGGTGGAACGGCTGGTACGCGCCCGTGCACTCGTCGATCCGGTACGCCTTGCAGATCCGCAGGTACTCATCGGCGACCTCGGCCGGCAGCCGGTCGCCCAGCACCTCACGCATCGTGTCGTTGATGCTGAACTTGATCAGTGTTCCGTTCATGTCGAACGTCGCGAACTTGGGCTTGATGTCGAATCCCACGGTTCCTCCTAGTGCCTCAGCGGAGCAGCTCCGCTTTGGTCGATTGTCGACCATCTGCCTTTGTCGATTGTCGACCAGATGCTCCTGGGCTGTCAATGGGGTTGTCAACGGGGCTGTCGATGAGGGGCTGGACGCGAAAACCGCAAGGGTATAGTCGACAAACGACCAAATGGTCGGCGAGCGTCGAGGGAGGGCCCCGGGGTGGACCACAAGTTCGAGTGGCAGGAGCAGCGGACGACGACGCCGGAAGGTGTCTACCGCACACTGCGCGCCGCCATCCTCGACGGGACCGTACCTCCTGGTGGCCAGCTGCGCGAAGCGCACATCGCCTCTGATCTCGGGATCAGCCGGTCCCCGCTGCGTGAGGCGCTGACCAAGCTGGAGGAGGAAGGGCTCGTCGTCAAGATCCCCTACCGGGGGGCGTTCGTCGTCGAGGTGAGTGCTCGCGAGGTCGCCGAGATCGACTCGGTCCGGCTGCGTGTCGAGCCGTACGCCGCCGAGCTCTCGGCCGAAGCGCTGCGCGGCCCTGAGCGGCCCCGGCTGCTGCAGACCGTCGAGGATCTCCGCCGGGCGATGGAGAAGGACGACATCCCCGCCAGCATCGACGCGCATCTTCGCTTCCACAGGCTCTTCTACGATCTCTCGGGCCACGGCGTCCTGCAGAGCCTGTGGAGCGGCTGGGAGACGAAGCTGCGCCTGCACCTCAGCGTCGATCACCGCACGTACAGCGACGACCCGCATCAACTGGTCGTCGAGCACGAGAGGTTGGCCACGGTCGCCCTGGAGGGCGACACCGACGCGTTCCGTCAGGAACTGGCTGCCCATTTCCCCATGGGGCTGCGAGCCGGGACGGAAGACCCGGGGGAGCGCACGCACCGGCACGCGTGAGGCGATGCCGGCTGCGTGAAGTCTCCCGGCCGGCTCGCCACCCGGACGACAAGACCCCGTAGGGCACGGCGACGCGGGATCAGCGCACTCAGAGGTTGAAGCCTGTATTGACAGCGCTCGACAGGCCCTCATATGGTCGACAAACGACAATCGACTGAGTGTTTTCAGCCTCCATACGAGATTCGTCGCCCCCTGTTACTCGAGAGGAGAGCCGAGTGCAGATGATCAGAATTCACCCGAACCGGGCGCTCGTGGCCAACTGCGAGGGTGTGTCCCCTGGCGCGTCGTCCGTGCTGGTGACCCGATGAGCGGGTCCGTGACCTCGGCAGCGAACACCGACTCCGCTTCCGGCCGGCTCCAGGCCTTGGGCCTGGCCCTTCCCGAGCTCCGTGACAACCCGCACTACGTGCACCACCGGAGTGTGGACTCCAGCATCTACATTTCGGGCCAACTGCCATACAAAGACGGTCGGTTGATGGGCCAGGGCATCGTCGGCCGGGACGTCGACCTGGAGACGGCGCGGGAACTCGCGCGCCACGCAGCGCTCAACTGCCTCGCCGCCGCTGCGCAGGCGGTGGGCGACCTGGACCGGGTCCGGATCGTGCAGATGCTGGTCTTCGTGGCCGGCACGCCGGACTTCGGCGAGCAGTCGAACGTCGCCGGCGCGGCCAGTGAACTGCTCATCGAGGTGCTGGGCGAGAACGGACGGCACGCCCGCACCGCCATCGGTGTCGCCGGGCTGCCGCTCAAGAGTCCGGTCGAGATCCAGATGGTCTGCACCGCTGTGTAGGACGGGGCCGACGGCCCCGCACGCAAGTGCGCGCGATCTCGCGGACCGCGCACGCTCGGCATCCAGGGGCAGCCGGCACCCGTGCCCCCCGATCATTCCAGCCAGAACCACAAGGAGGGCAGCGTGAACCGGCTGCAACGAGCACTCGACGCTCTGGTCGAGCGGATCGACACCCCCGCGCCGATCGTGCTGGTCGACGTCATGCAGGGCAACATCGACCGCGTTCAGGGCTTCGCCGACCAGCACGACCTCAAGGTCAGGCCGCACGTCAAGACGCACAAGTGCGTGGAGATCGGGCGGCGTCAGGTCGAGGCCGGCGCGGTCGGGATCACCGCGGGAAACGTCGGTGAGGCCGAGGTCTTCGCCGCGGCCGGATTCGACGACATCTTCCTCGCCTACCCGATCTGGCCTGCGGGTACGAAGGGACCCCGGATCCGCCGGCTCGCCGAGTCCGCCCGGCTGCGGGTCGGCGTCGACAACGTCCCGGCGATCGAGGCCCTCGCCGACGCCATGGGAGACGAACCGGACCGCTTGCAGGTCGTGATCGAGGTCGACTGTGGCGCCCGTCGTTCCGGGGCGCCGCCCGAGGTCGCGGGCGACCTCGCGCGCGCCGCCCGCAAGCGCGGTCTGGTACCGGTGGGCGTCTTCACCTATCCAGGCCACGGCAGCGCCGGCCCCGACACTCGCCGGCGCGCGGCGCAGGACCAGGAGGCCGCGCTCACCACCGCGGTACGCGGTCTCGCCGTCGTCGGGGTCACCGCTGAGGTGGTCAGCGCCGGCTCCACTCCCACCCTGGAGTTCGCCACCAGCGGCGTGATCACCGAGATCCGTCCCGGCGAGTACGTCTTCGGCGATCTGAACAACGCCCGGCTGGGCTCCTGCACGGAAGACCAGATCGCGCTGTTCGTCGCCGGCACCGTGGTCAGCGACTGGGTCCCCGACCAGGTCGTTCTCGACGTGGGCACCAAAGCCCTCAGCCGTGAGGGCAGCCCCGAACTCGGCTACGGCGGCATCGCCGGCACGAAGGCGGTGCTGGCCAAGCTCAACGAGTACCACGGATTCCTCCCGTTGCCGGGCGGCGAGTTCCGCCCCGGCGTCGGCAGCGTCGTACCGGTGGTGCCGAACCACGTGTGCCCGGTCGTCCTCGGCTTCGAGGAACTGATCGTCACCGACAGCACGGGCACGTCGCTTCAGCGGTGGCCGGTCGACGCCCGCGGATTCCTCAACTGACAGGGGGCGGGACGAGATTTTCGTGGCCGAGCCCGCAACCGACCGACCTCCCCCGTAAAGGAATGTCTGACATGAGACTCAACAACGTCGCCGCCCTGGTGACCGGTGCCGGCAGCGGCATCGGCGAGGCGGTGAGTTCCCACTTCCGCCGCGAGGGCGCGCGGCTGCTGCTCACCGGCCGCAGGGAGCGACTCGACAGCGCTGAACCCGACGACCTGTACGTGCCCGGAGACCTCAATGACGAGGCGTTCGTCGAACACCTGGCCAAGCAGGCCGCGGAGTCCTTCGGCACCCTCGACGTCGTCGTCCTCAACCACGGCCTGCAAGCCACCAGTCCGCTCACCGAGATGACCTACGACGACGCGAAGAACGTGCTCGAGAGCAACCTGCTCAGCGCGTTCCTGGTGATGAAGCACTTCGCGCCGCTGATGCCCCCCGCAGGAGGCTCGTTCGTCTGCGTCGGTTCCCGGCTCGGCATGGTCGGCAAACCCGGGGAAGTCCTGTACTCCGCCGCCAAGGGCGGCCTCATCATGCTCGCCAAGGGCGCGGCGATCGAATGGGCCCCGCGCAACATCCGCGTCAACGTCGTCGCTCCGGGGCTGACCGCCACTCCGGTCATCGAAGCGTCGTTCCAGCGCAGGCCCGACCCCGAGGCCTACCGTCGCGAGCGCGAGAGCCAGATCCCGCTCCAGCGCCTCGCCACCCCCGAAGAGGTCGCTGACGCGGTGCTCTTCTTCGCGTCGTCGGAGTCGTCCTACGTGACCGGATCGGTCCTGACCGTCGACGGCGGATACACCGCCTTCTGAACATCCGCTTTCCGAACATCCCTGCTGGACATCCCCGCTGGACATCAGCAGCGCTGGGCGGAACGTCCTGTTCTCCGTCTCGTCTGCCGAACGATGTCGCCGGAGTAGGCCTTCATGCTCGGCGCTGGTGAGGACCCCCGGCCCCCTGCGCGTCGCCGTCTGGCCCCCGCACTGCTGGTCCCATATGTACCTGAATGAGGAGTTTTGTCATGAATGGTTCCCAGGTCAGCCGTAGAGCGCTTTTGCGCGGCGTGGGCGGCCTGGCCGCCGTCGCCGCTCTGCCCTCCCTCACCGCCTGCGGCACCGGCACCAGCCGTGCGGCGGCGGGGGATGGCAAGGGCGGCGGCAAGACGGTGGTCGTCCGTGACAGCGGCGGCTCCTATGGTGCGGCTCTGCAGAAGGCGATCTACACGCCGTTCACGCAGGAGACCGGCATCCAGGTGAAGGTGCTGAACCTGGACGACGCCCCGCTGCTGGCCCAGATCAAGCAGGGCCGCCCGCAGTGCGACCTCATCAACAACTCGATGATGTCCCACCACAAGTACGTGGCCCAGGACGCCCTGGAAACGCTGGACCGCGACCGGATCAAGAGCCTGAAGACCGCAAAGATCCCCGAGGCCCAGATCACCGACCATGCCATCGGCCACAGCTTCTACGGCCAGTGCATCGGATACCGCACCGACGCCTTCGACGGCCGCAAGCCCGAGTCCTGGGCGGACTTCTGGGACACCAAGGCGTTCCAGGGCAGCCGCGCGATGGTCCACCCGGACGGTGACCTGCCGGAGCTGGAGTTCGCCCTGCTGGCCGACGGCGTCCCCATGGACAAGCTGTACCCGCTCGATGTGGACCGCGCGTTCAAGGCGCTGACCCGGCTCCGGCCGGACATCAAGAAGTTCTGGGACAGCGGCCCGCTGCCGGGTGTACTGCTCAGCCGCCAGGAAGTGACGATGTCCACCGTCTGGGATGGCCGGCTCGCCGACCTGCAGAAGCAGGGCGTCCCGGTGCAGCGGCAGCTCAACGGCATGCGCCGCCAGTTCCAGGGCTACGCCATTGCCAGGGACGCGGCCAACGTGGACAACGCCTACCAGCTGATGGATTTCGCCCTGCGCGCCGAGAGCCAGGCCGCGCTGGCGAAGGCGTTCCCGTCGAACCCGTCGTCCCCGGTGGCTTACGCGAAGCTCACGGAGGACGAGCGCAACGCGCTGGCGGGTGCGCCGAAGTACTACGACGAGGGCTTCGACGCGGATGTCGACTGGTGGCTGAAGAACGAGTCGGCCGTCACCAAGCGCTGGTTGGAGTGGGCTCGTGGGTGAATTCGGTATCGCGGCACCGTCGTTGAAGGTGGCCGGTGACAAGCCGGCCACCGCGACCGGCAAGGCGCTGTCGGTCGTGGCCCTGCGCAAGACCTACGGGGACGTCGTCGCGGTTGACGAGGCGTCGATGGAGATCGCGGCGGGGGAGTTCGTCACCTTCCTCGGCTCCTCCGGGTCGGGCAAGACCACGACGCTGATGATGATCGCCGGGTTCTGTGAACCCGACTCCGGCACCATCACCGTCGGCGGCCGCGACATGACGCGGCTGGCGCCGCAGAAGCGCGGCCTCGGCTTCGTCTTCCAGCAGTACCTGCTCTTCCCGCACATGACCGTGCAGGAGAACGTCGCCTTCCCGCTCACCCTGCGTGGTGTGCCGAAGGACGAGATCCGTCGCCGGGTGGGGGAGACGCTGGAGATCGCGGGCCTGTCCCGCTTCGGCGGCCGCAAGCCGCGTGAGCTGTCCGGCGGTCAGCAGCAGCGGGTCGCCCTGTGCCGCGCGCTGGTCTACCGCCCGCCGGTCATCCTCATGGACGAGCCACTGGGCGCCCTGGACAAGAAGCTCCGTGACCAGCTCCAGGTCGAGATCAAGACCATCCAGCAGGAACTCGGCCTGACCGTCATCTATGTGACGCATGATCAGGAAGAGGCGCTGGTCATGTCGGACCGCATCGCGGTCATGCGCAACGGCCTGATCGAGCAGTTCGACACCCCGAGGGAACTCTTCGAGCGGCCGAAGACCCCCTTCGTGGCGGACTTCCTGGGCGCGGCCAACTTCCTGCCCGGCCGCGTGGAGCAGCACACCGACGAGCACACCTTGGTCCGTCTGGACGGCAGCGGCGGCCTGATCAAGGCCCGCCGCCACGACCTGCCCTCCGGCGCGTCGGTGAAGGTCGCGGTGCAGCCGGGCCGGCTGCGGGCCTGTACCGCCGACGACGGCTTCTGTACCGGCACCGTCGAGACCGCCACCTACGTGGGCACCCTCGTACGCGCGGGTGTGCGTATCGACGGCGGTCAGTCGCCGCTGCTGCGTCTGGAGGTTCCGGCCGGCCGCGGCCCCGTCGCCGGCGAGCGTGTCGGCATCACCGCTGACCCGGACGACGTCAACCTCTTCGCCGACGAACAGGCGGGGTGAGTCATGGCCGCCACCCTCACCGCCACCACCCCCGCACGCCCCCGCAAACTGCTGGCCTCGCGCCGGACCCGGGTCGGGATCCTGTACGCGCTGCCGGTCGTCGTCTACCTGCTGGTGCTGTTCGTCTATCCGATCTTCTCCACGCTGCTGCTGAGCCTGAAGAACGCCGACGGCTCGTTCACCCTGCACTGGTACGCCGACGCACTGACGGGTGTGAACCTGTCGGTGCTGATCACCACGCTGCGGATCTCCGCCGAAACAGCCGTGCTGAGCCTGGTGTTCGGGTTCGTCCTGGCTCAGGCGATCACCCGGCTCAAGCCCATCCTTGCGGGCCTGGCGATGCTGGTCGTGGTCGTGCCGCACTTCGTCAGCGCCCTGGTGCGCACCTACGGCTGGATCATCATGCTCGGCGACAAGGGCCTGGTGAACGAGACCCTGACCGCCATGTCGGTACCCGGAGCGCCGTTCCAGCTCCTCTACAACGAGCTCGGCGTGGTCATCGGCACCACCTCGATGATGCTCCCGTACACCGTGCTGCTGCTCTACGGCGTGATGCGCGGCGTGGACCGGCGCCTGCTCGCGGCCGCGTCCAGCATGGGCGCGGGCAAGGTGACCATCTTCCGCCGCATCTACCTGCCACTGGTCGCCCCCGGCCTGGCCAGCGCCGGACTGCTCAGCTTCATCCTCTCGCTGGGCTACTACATCACCCCGGCCCTGATGGGCGGACCCGACCAGACCATGATCGCCACCCTCATCAACCAGCAGGTCACCAAGGAGAACCAGTGGAACGGGGCCGCCGCGCAGGGCGTGATCCTGCTGGTGCTCACCCTGGCCGGACTGCTGCTGGTCAAGGCCGTGACCTCGCTGGGGGCCAGCCGTAAGAAGAGGAGCGCGACATGATGGAACTGCGCAAGTCCCTCGCCGGACGCATCGCCCTGACCGCGGTGGC
>NZ_JBEYZD010000070.1:0-48092 GCF_040645895.1 Streptomyces olindensis
GGCCCCGCACCACACGGTGCGGGGCCCCTCTCACGTGCCGGTCCGAGTGCTCAGCGGCCCAGTGCCGCCAGCTCCTTCGCGGCCTCCGTCAGGTCCTTCGCCGTGTCGATGGCCCGCCAGTAGGACCCCTGGGGGATCGTGAACCCGGCGAGCCGCCGCTCCCGGGCCAGATGCGGGAACGTCGTCCGCTCGTGGTCCCCGCGGTGCGGCAGCAGCCCCGCGAACTCGGGCGAGAAGACGTAGACACCCGCGTTGATCTCGAACGTCGACGGCGGTGCCTCGATGAAGTCGGTGATCCGCCCGAAGCCGTCCGTCCGCACGGCGCCCCACGGCAGCCGGGGCCGGGCCAGCGCCAGCGTCGCGACCGCGTCCCGCTCCGTGTGGAAGTCCGCCATGTCACGCAGCGAGAACCGCGTCCAGATGTCCCCGTTCGTGGCGTACCAGGGCTGGTCCGGGTGGGGGAGATGCGCCGCGGCGTACTTGAGGCCGCCGCCGCGGCCGAGCGGCTCCGACTCCACGACGGTGGTGACGGAGACCGGCAGATCGGCCGTCTCCAGCCACTTCTGCAGGACCTCGGCGAGGTGGCCGCAGGAGACCACCACGTCCGTCACGCCCTCTTCGGCGAGCCAGGACAGCTGATGGCCGATGATCGGAGTCCCCGTCCCGGGGATCTCGACCATCGGCTTGGGCCGGTCGTCGGTGTACGGACGCAGCCGGGAACCCTGGCCACCGGCCAGAACGACGGCTTGAACGGGGCGGGACGCGGCGTTCGGATCGCTCATGAGACCGAACTGTACGTGGCGTCCCGCCCGGGACGACGGCGGACGACTGTCGCAGTCGTCGGCCGTTACCGACTTCCCACCCTTCTCATAGGGCGCCAGGGCGCTGCGCTCAGCCGTGCGCGGCGGCGACGCCGGTGGCGAAGGACGTGTCGCACACCGGACGTGCGTAGGACTGGGCGCGTGTCGGGCCGTAGACCCGGACGGCGGCCTGGCCGAGGGCGCGGGCGATGGACTTGCAGTGCCGGGCCAGCGACGGGCGGCCGTTGACGGCCTGCTGGAGGTGGGTGAGGGCGACGCCCGGGTTCTCCTCCTGCAGCTCGGTCAGCAGCTTGTCCCGCAGGACGTCCTGTGGGGCGCGCTTGGCGGCCCGTGGCGTGCCGACGGAGGTGTCCGCGGCCGTGAGCACCGGGTCGGTGGAGTTGCCCGACCAGTTGACTCGGGTGACCGCGAGGGTCCCGGAGAGCACCAGGACGACGGGCAGGACGAAAGCGAGGGTGCGGCCGATCCGGCGGGCGGGGCCCCGGCCGCGTCGCGTCTGTTGGGTGTTGGAGTGCTTCACGCGTGTGAGGGTAGCGCGGGGTAATGGTTTGTAGACATTTAGTCACCGGTTCGGGGGATGAGAGAGAGCCCTTTTTTGGGTAGAGCGTTGACGCACACGGCTCGAAACGTCCGGTCTGCCGGGGTATTTGTCGACAACGAGAAGGGCCCCGCAGCGCTCTGCGGGGCCCTCTTCGTCAACCTGGGTGAATCACCCGGGGTTGTGCGTTTGGTGACGCGTCAGTCGGACAGGCGCTCACCGGTGGACGTGGAGAACACGTGGGTCTCGCCGGAGCGCGGCACGACGCGCAGCTGGCTGCCCTTCTCCGGGACGTCGCGGCCGTTGACGCGGACGACGAGGTCCTTGGAGTCGTCGCCGCCGACCTTGGCGGTGCCGTAGACGTAGGCGTCGGCGCCGAGCTCCTCGACGACGTTGACGGTGACCGCGAGGCCCTGGTCGGACTCGGGGCCGGCCACGTCGAAGTGCTCGGGGCGGACGCCGACCGTGACGGTCTTGTCGCTGGTGGCGGCGAGGGCGTCACGCTGCACCGGCACGACCGAGTTGCCGAACTTCACGCCGCCGTCGGTGACCGGCACCTCGACCAGGTTCATGGCCGGGGAGCCGATGAAGCCGGCCACGAAGAGGTTGGCGGGCTTGTCGTACATGTTGCGCGGGGTGTCGATCTGCTGGAGCAGACCGTCCTTGAGGACCGCCACGCGGTCGCCCATCGTCATGGCCTCGACCTGGTCGTGGGTGACGTAGACGGTGGTGATGCCCAGGCGGCGCTGGAGCGAGGCGATCTGCGTACGCGTGGAGACACGGAGCTTGGCGTCCAGGTTGGACAGCGGCTCGTCCATGAGGAACACCTGCGGCTCACGCACGATGGCGCGGCCCATCGCGACACGCTGGCGCTGACCGCCGGAGAGCGCCTTCGGCTTGCGGTCGAGGTACTCGGTGAGGTCGAGGATCTTCGCGGCCTCCTCGACCTTCTGCCGGATCTCCGCCTTGTTGACGCCGGCGATCTTGAGCGCGAAGCCCATGTTGTCGGCGACGGTCATGTGCGGGTACAGCGCGTAGTTCTGGAACACCATGGCGATGTCCCGGTCCTTCGGCGGCAGGTGCGTGACGTCGCGGTCACCGATGCGGATGGCGCCGGCGTTGACGTCCTCGAGCCCCGCGAGCATGCGGAGCGAGGTGGACTTGCCGCAGCCGGACGGGCCGACGAGGACGAGGAACTCGCCGTCCTCGATGTCGATGTCGAGCGCGTCGACGGCGGGCTTGGTCGAGCCCGGGTAGACCCGGGTCGCCTTGTCGAACGAGACAGTGGCCATGGTGAGTGAACCCCTTCTACCGGCAGGAACGTGCCGGACGATCCGAGTAGGAAGGCGGTGCCACGACGGTTTTCCGTTGTGGTGTAGTCCACGCGTGTGAACTGGCTCAGGACGGTACCCGGCGTTCACACGGATGTCAGTAGTTCCGGGCCTGTGAACTTCGCGGAAATTTTCGAAGCGGTTCTTTTCGCGGCGGTTCCTTGGAGGCGGTTCTTCGGAGGCGGGTTCTTCGAAGGCGGTCCTTCGAAGGCGGGTCCTTCGAAGGCGGTCCTGCGAAGGCGGTTCTCACTCCTGTCCGTACCGGCCCGCCAGCACCGCCACCGCCCGGGCGACCGCCTGCCGCAGCGCGGGCGGCCCGAGCACCTCCGCCTCCGCCCCCAGCCGCAGCAGATCCCCGACCGCCACGGCCTCCGCCTCCACGGTCAGCTCCACCTCGACCCAGCCGTCCCCGTCCGGCACGCCGGCGCTCTCCAGGGCCCGTACGCCCGCCGCCCCGAACTGCATCGGCAGCAGCCGCCGCGCCCGGGGGGAGATACGCAGCCGGGCGACGTCCTGCCGCAGGGCGGCCTCCAGACGCCGGGACGACTGCTCCCAGTAGGCGGCCAGATCGAACCCGGCCGGACGCTCGAAGCTCTCCCCGGTGTCCTCGACGGCCAGCACGCGCGACACCCGGTACGTCCGCACGGCCTCCTCCGCCAGGGCGACCAGGTACCAGATGCCGCCCTTCAGGACGAGCCCCAGCGGACGCACCTCCCGGTGCACCTCGCCGCGCCACCGCCGGTAGTGCATCCGCAGCACCCGCTGCTCCCACACGGCCGCCGCCACCGCCTCCAGGCCCGGCACCGGATCGGCCTCCCGGAACCAGGCCGGCGCGTCCAGGTGGAACCGCTCCTGGACCCGCCGCGCCTGCCCGGCCGGCTCCGCGGGCAGGGCGGCCTGCACCTTCAGCTGGGCGCTGGCCAGCACCGCGCCCAGCCCGAGGTCCCGCGCAGGGCCGGGCATCCCGGCGAGGAACAGGGACCCGGCCTCGGCGTCGGTCAGGCCGGTCAGCCGCGTCCGGTACCCGTCGACCAGCCGGTAGCCGCCCTCGGGCCCCCGGTCGGCACACACCGGCACACCGGCCGCGCCCAGCGCCTCGACGTCCCGGTAGACCGTCCGTACCGACACCTCCAGCTCGGCGGCGAGCTCGGGCGCGGTCATGCGGCCGCGGTTCTGGAGCAGCAGGAGAAGGGAGAGGAGCCGGTCGGCGCGCATGGAGGCCATTGTGCGGCCTCCGGAGTCGTACCTGACAGAAGATGTCAGGTACGCCGATCAGGGTGGTCTCGGACGTCTTCGGGGCCCGTCCGGGCCCCTCGGCTGAAAGGACCACCCATGCCCGACACCCGCACCGAAACCCGCACCATCACCACCACGGGTCACTTCACCTTCGCCGACTGGCAGGAACGCGTGATCGGCCCGAGCGAGGACGCCAGCCCCCGGCTCGCCCACGCCTCCGTCCGCAACACCTTCAGCGGCGGCATCGAGGCGGCCGGGACGATCTGCGAGTACAGCATCGTCTACACCACCTCCAAGACCGGCTCCTTCGCCGGCATGGAGCTGCTCACCGGCCGCCTCGACGGCCGCGAGGGCGGCTTCGCCGTCGAGGAACGGGGGTGGTTCGACGAGGACGGCACCGTGCACTGCGCCTTCGAGGTGGTGGAGGGCTCGGGGAGCGGGGAGCTGACCGGACTGAAGGGGAAGGGCGGCTTCACCGCGCGGCACGGGGAGACGGCCGTGGCGTACCGGTTCGAGTACGAGCTGGGGTGATCCCGGGCGGACCGGAACTTCGTGGCTCGGGGTAACGGGCTCTGTGTACAGTGGTGCCGCCTCGCGTACGGCGTCGTAGTGCGCGCGCCTCCTTAGCTCAGCTGGCCAGAGCAACGCACTTGTAATGCGTAGGTCGTCGGTTCGAATCCGACAGGGGGCTCTGCTGGGACCCCAGGTCAGATTGCTCTGACCTGGGGTTTCGTCGTCAGCGGATGCGACGGCGTCGTCGTGCGCGGGCCGCGCGGCTGTCAGGGGTCTCATTTCTGGTCTCAGTGGGGCCCATATTCGGGGCCGACGGAGGCGCCGGCGGCGGCACGAAGAACTCGCCCATCCGCCGCATGGCGTCCTTCGAGAGATGCGACCGACCCTTGACGTACCGCCGCGTCTGGCTGATCTGCGTGTGACGCAGGATCTCCATGATCGTGGGCATGTCGACTCCCAGCTCGTTCAGGATCGTGCCGGCGGTGTGGCGGCTCCCGTCGTACAGGCGGCGGTCATCGATCCCGGCTTCCTTGAGCAGCTCCTTGAACTCCTCGTAGTCGGCACGCGGGTCCAGCGGCCGGCCGTCCGGCCTCGCGAACACGACGTCGTGCTCCTGCCACAGCTCCCCGGCGGCTTGCCGTGCCGCTTCCTGCTGAGCCTTGTGGTCCTGCAGGAAGGGGATGAAGACGGGTGGGATCGGCACGGCGTTCCGGCTCTTCTTGGTCTTGGGCCGGGTGAATGTGAGTCCGCCCCCTTTCCGCTGCGGGCAGGTGCTCGCGTGCTTGGCGCACGTCTTGGTGCACGGCTTCGGGCAGCCGCGCTTGTAGCTCTTGTGCGCGGTGCAGTCCGTCGGGCACGGCTCGAAGCGGTGCAGGCGTCCCCCGCAGGCGTGCGGGTCGTCGCAGCCGTGCCGCCACGTGAGCCGCTGCAACTGCCACTCGGGGCGGAACAGCTCCGCCTCCAGGTCGACGTATGTCCAGCGCAGCCCGAGCGTCTCGCCCTGCCGGAACCCCATGCCGACGCCGACGATCCACCGCATGAAGCTGGGGCGCTTTGCCGCGGCTTCTAAGAAGGCTCGGGCCTCCTCCTTGGTGAAGGGGTTGGCCTCGATTTCGTCGATGCTCGGAGGGTCGACGAGCGTGGCGACGTTCTCAGCGACGATGCGACGACGGTGGGCGATCTTGAGGGCGCGCGACAGGATGCGGTGCACCTTGAGGACGTGCGAGGGGGCGTGGCCGGCGTCGAGCATGGCCCGATACATCCGTTCCAGGTGCTCGGGCTGCAGCTTGTCGATGCGGTGCTTGCCGACGCCGGGGATGATGTCGTTCCGGGTCTTCGACCAGTAGTCGTCGAGCGAGCGCGGCTTGAGCTTCAGGCTGGCGATGTCGGTGAGGTAGGTCTCCATCCAGGCCGCGACGGTCGGCTTGCGGCCCGCTGCGGGGGCGCGGCCCTGGTCCCGCTGGCGCTCCAGCTCTCTCACCTTGCGCCTGACCTCGGCTTCGGTCCGGGCCCGGCGGTGGCGCCGGTCGGGGCTGCCGTCGCTCTTGACGCCCATCGTCACGCGGCCGTGCCACCAGCCATCGGCGCCGAAGTAGATGGACGATTCCATGTTGGCCTTGCGGGGGCTCATGTGCTCCTCCATGCGGGAGGCGCCCCGAGCGGGATACTCGGGGCGCCTCAGGGCTTGCGTGACTCAGTTGGGCAAGGGAGCGAGGTTCGCTACGTACGCTTCGAGGTCCACGCGCCGTATCCGGCGCGTGCGGCCCAACTTGATGTACTTCAGGGAGCCGTCGGCCATCAGCTCGTAGACGGTGGATCGTCCGATGGCGAGCGCTTCGGCGGCTTCCTCGGGCTTGTACAGGAGGCGGTCGACGGGGGCGGCTATCGCGGTGCTCATCCGGGATGTCTCCTCGGCAGGCGTCCAGGGACCTTCTGAGAGCCGCTACTTCCGCTACCGCCGCTACCGCGCAGGTCAGAGGCCCGTTGGAGGTAGCGGGAAGGGGTAGCGGTAGCGGATGGGTAGCGGCGCGGTAGCGGCAACCGGGGTCGCTTGCCGCTACCGCATTAGTGCTGGTCAGGCAGCGTTTTCGATGCCCGGTAGCGGAGGTAGCGGACTTTCCGGGGGTGGGGGGCAGTAGCGGGCCCACGCGTCGGTGAGATCGGCGGCGTAGTAGCCCTTCAGCACGCTCCCGCCCGTCTTGATGTTGCGGGACGTGATCGGCTCGTTGTCGACCGTCATGTACTCCGCGAGCATCTTGGACAGACGCCGGTTGTCCAGCGGCTTGCCGTGCAGGTCGGCCCATGGGGCGTCGTCCAGGGCGTTCAGCCGGTCCAGGATCGCGACGGTGGGCAGGCGGTCGATGCCGACCATGACGTGGTCGCGCAGGTCGGTCAGCAGCCGCACCCCGAGACTGCCCTTGTCGTTGGCTTTCGACGCCGTGACCAGTTCCACGCAGGCAGCGCGAGCCCGTTCGGGCCACTCGCCCCCAGCGGCGTCGGCGACCGCGATGAGCGGTTCCCACACGTCGGCCGGCCGGTCGGTCACCCCGTCCGGCATGGTCGGCCACGCCCCCATCACGGCCTCGCGGACCTGTTCCGCCCAGGTGGCGAGCCGGTCACGGAGCTTGTGCCCCTCGGCCTCGTGGACGCGGGCCCGGAAGGGTTCGACCTTCTCGTTCCTGGCCCGGCGCCGCATGCGGATGATGACCGAACGGGACAGGATCGTGTCGGGCAGGGAGCCGAGACCGGCGACCGCGACCGCGCAGTACGAGGGGAACGCCTGCACGCTCTGCTGCCCACCGTCGCCGATGCACCGATAGGTCACGCCGGTCCGGCGGTGTCCGGCGTTGAGGAATCCGCGCAGTTCCTCGTTGTCCCCTGCCTTGGGACCGAAGACCGTATCGATCTCATCGAACAGGATGGTCGGCTTCGTGGTGCCGGCGGACACGGACCGGAACAGGGCGGCTGCGGAGGCGTTGACGGCCGTCATGGGCTGCGGGACGAGGGTCTCTACGATCTCCAGCGCGCGGGTCTTGCCCGAGCCCGGTTCGGGAGACAGGAACGCCAGCCGTGGGGTGGAGTCGAAACAGTCGAGCAGGTGAGCGTGCGCATCCCACAGGGCGACTGCCACGAACGCGGCGTCGGTGGGGAAGACGTTGAAACGGCGGTGGAAGTCTTCCACCTCGTCGAGCAGCGCGGCGCCGTCGATGTGGTCGGTCACGCGGCCCTTCCTTCCTGGGGGTGACGCAGGGGGCAGGCGGTGCGGTGGGTGGTGTGGTCGTCGATCAGGGCGAGCACCCGTGCCGTGCCGATGGCTGAGAGGTCGCGTCCGCATGCGCACCGTGAGGTGGCGGTGGGTGTGGCGCCGCGTGGTGCGACGATGTGCAGCCATGCGATGGGGCGGCGTCCGTCGTCGCCGTGCGGGTCAGGGCTGCAAGCAGTTCGGACGCCCTGACGGGCGGCGACCTTCGGTTCGCCCACGCTTGTCCCCACTGCGGCCGGTCGGGCGGCGTCCGGGCCGGTCGGGGCCCGGGTGATGCTCTTCAAAGGGCGGGCGGGAGTGCTCATGCCGCCTCCCGCGTGCTGGTCTGGTTGTGGGTGATAGACCAGTCCAGGGCGCTGCGCAGGGTGGCGCGGCACTCGGGAGCGGACAGTCCGGCCGACTCGCCCGCCCCTTGAAGAGCGTCTTCCACCTCGGTACGGGTCAGGTCGCCAGATGCGACGAACCGGCCCAGCGCCCGCCCCGCGCGCAGGAGCGTCGTGTTCCGCTGCCCCTGGCGCGCTGTGGTGACAGCGGCGGTTTCCCTGGCCAGGGCGGCATCGACGTACGGGCGGCGGCGCCCGCCGCCCGGTGCGGCCACAGGTGGCCGGCTGACCGGGTGTGGTGGCACCAGCAGGGCCTTGAGCCAGTCGGGCAGGGGCCGCAGCAGGGCGGGCCCCTCCAGCTCGTACCGGGTGCCGCCGACCGTGCTGCCGGCGGCGACGACGTAGCCGCCCCATGCGCGGGTGTCGACCAATGGGGCGAGCGTCCCGGCGGTGTTGTGCAGTCGTACGGCGGCGGGGGCGGTGAAGTACAGGTGCTGTCCACCGCTCGCGGTCCGGACCGTGCGGGTGCGGGGAACGGCCTGCCCGGTGCGCTCGCAGAGCGCCCCAAAGGTCGTCGCGCCGCAAGGCGCGTCCGTACTGCTCTTGTCGTTCGGTACGTCCAGGTCGGCCACCAGCAGTCCCGAGGGGCCGGTGGCGATACCAACGTTGAACGGTGCCCGCGACCAGGCGGCCTGGATGCGGGCGGGGTCGGTGGTAGCCCGCTCCTCCCACTTGCGGTGCCCGCCGGCGCACGGGCCGGTGCGGGGGCAGGCCGGTTCGCCGTGCAGAGCGGGGCGCTTGGTGCCGGGGAGGAGCGGGAAGACGCGCCAGCCGCGTTCGGCGGCGGTCAGTGCGGCACGCATCAGAGCTTCGTTCATGCCGCCACCTCCAGCGCGGCCGCGGCGAGGAACACGGCGCCGATGTGCTCGGTGTAGGCGGGTGAGATGGCTTCGGTCAGTTCCTCGCGCACGTCGGTCCAGTCGATGCCCATCGCGGCTTGCAGCTCCGCGATGCTGGGCCTGCCGCCGCCGTTGCCGTCGTAGGAGCGGCCGTGCCGATAGCCGAGCACCAGGCCCCGGTGCGGCACGTGCACCGGCTGTTGGGCGGTCCAGCCGCCCAACTCGAACTTGCGGTGCCGGGTGACCCCGAGTCCGAACATCTCTCCGCGCAGGGTGAGGTCTTTGAGGACCTCCGCGCGGCCGTTGGGCTGCTCGATGACGTAGCCCATGGCGGCGCCGCCGGCGCAGGAGAACAGGTTCAGTAGTAACGGCTGCTCGACGTCTCGTCGGATGTCGGTGGGTTGCGTCATGCTGGGAGACCTCCAACTGGTCTGTTCAGGGCTGGTTGGGCAGGGGCGGCCCGGTCTTTTGGCGAGAGAGGGCCGCCCCCGCGTGGTTGCGGAACGAACGCTGGGGGCGGGCGGGTGGAATTAACTGCGCTGATCAGCACCGTCGTGGGAGGCGGTATCGCCACGCTTTCGGCGGGGGCTCTTGAGTTCTGGCGCTGGAAGCGGCAGAGAGTCGACCGCAGCACCGAAAACAGACGAGTTCTCTACGGCTCGTACCTGGCGGACCTGTCCACTACGCGGCACACGTGCAGCCTGCTAGCACGGGCGACGGACATGCCGCGGGCGGAGCGGGCAAAGGCTGTGTGGGAGGCCTACGAGCATTGCCTCAGACATCGCTATGACGTCGAGATCACGGCACCATCGGGAGTAGTGGCTGCAGCGGAAGACACCCATCAGGCTCTTCGCAATGTGTGTATTGCGGTTGCAGACGGCCTCACGTACGACAGCGACCAATACGCGCGCTTGCGCGAGACCTACAACGAGACTCATTCGTCTCTGCGGAGCACCATGAGGCTTGACCTCGGCGCTGAGCCCTAGCCGCGGAAATGGTTGCGCTTGATCACGGCCTTGCGGATGTTGACCGTGGTCCCGCTGCCGTGGCTGCTCGCGCTAAAGACCTGCACGGCGACCCAGCCGCCGAAGACGACGGCGGCCAGGGTGATGAGCTGGGTGACGAAGGCGGTAAGGGCCGCGATGAACGACGTGAGCAGCAGCAGCCCGCCGCAGATGGCGAGGAATCCCGCGCCCCCGAGTGCGACGTTCACCGCAGTGCGGGAGACCGGCGACTTCGTGGTGACCGGTTCGGGCTGGGCGGGGTGGATGGCGTAGCCAGTGACGACGCGGCCGTCGGGCAGGACGATGCTCGCCACGGTCGGGACGTGTCCCGGTTGCGGCAGCGTCGGCGCCGACGGGCCGGGGGTGTAGGGGGTGAACGGCGTGGGCTGGTGGACTTCGATCGGCGTGGGCTGTTCGGCGTGGGCCATCGGTGTCCCTTCGGGAAGGCGGCGGGCCCGCGCCGGTGGGTGGCGCGGGCCCGTTCGGGTGGGGTGTGAGGCAGAAGTCAGAGCGGTGTTACGGGCTGCTGTGAGGGCGCGTAACACCGTTTCTGCCTAGGGGTTTGGGTGTTAGGGGCCGTAACACCGTTACGGGTGTTAGGGGGTGTCAGGCGGCGGCGAGGATGGGGACGATGCGCCACCGGCCGGTGGTGTTCGTCGGCTCCAGCCGGCCGTCGATTGCGGCTTCCTTCAGGCGCAGGGAGACCCAGGAACGGGAGAGCTGGTTGCGGTCGCACCAGTCGGTGAAGTCGACCGGACCCACGATCATCTGCCCGTTCTGCTCGAACTCCTCAAGCGCCTGGGCGAACAGCTCCCGTGCCTCCTCGGGGGAGGGCTTGCGGCCGGTTTCCTGCCCGAAGATCGGCGCATCGTCGCCCTGCTCGGGCTCGGGGAGGTCGGCTTCGGGGTCGATGTCCGCGTCCTCGGGGTCCACGTGCCTGCCGTGGGGCATGTCGTCCTCCTGCTGCACGACGGTGAGCTGAGGCGTGCTGGCCGCTTCAGCGGCGCGGCCGGTGTAGGCGTTGCCGGCGATGCTCACCGCGGCGCCGGCGGTGACCGGGTCCGCGGTGGCACCGTTGGCCAGGGCCCACGCCGCCAGCTGCTCCATGAGCGCGGTGGCGCGGTGGGTGAAGGCCCGGGTGCGGCCCGGGGAGGCGTAGCGGTCCTCGTCGATGCCCGGGCTGACGAGGTAGCAGTAGCCGGGGCGCCGGTTGCCCCACGCCCCGGGGTGCGCGCCGGCGTCGATGACCGATTCGGGGAGGCTGAAGCCCTCGTCGCGGGGGTCGCAGCCCAGAGCGATCACGGACGGCAGCGAGGCGCGGGTGCTGGTGGACATCTGGTCGTACGAGGGACGCTGAAGCGAGACGATCAGGGAGATGCCCGCGGAGCGGGCTTCCTGAGCGATCCCGGTGAACGCGTCGTCCCCGAGTGCGCGCAGGGTGTTGGCGGCCTCCTCCATCCACGCGACCAGGAACGGCATTCCCTCGCAGCCACAGGCACGGCCGCCAGGCCGGCAGGAGTGAGCCGGGTCGTTCTGCGTCTGGGCGCAGGCGGGGACCCACTGCCGGTAGTGGTGGGAGCCCAGCCACCGGGTCCGGGCCGGAATCGCCGCCTGAAGGGCTTCCACCATCAGTTCGGTGGGGGCTCCGCCCTCGACGGCCCAGTCGATGCCGGGCAGCAGCGGACGGAAGTCCTGGAACGCCTTGGGGTCCGACAGCCACAGGATCACATCCGTGCGGGACAGGATCTCCGTCTGGAGGTTCAGGGCAGTGTCACCCTTACCGGATCCGGTACCACCGGCCACGAGGACGTGGGTGGAGTTGCGCTTGGCTTCCGGGTCGCCGGGCAGCCACAGCAGCATCGGAGCCCCGTCGTCGTAGCGGCCGATGACCAGCGGATCAGCGATCGAGCCGCCCAGGTTCGACGGCCCGTCCCACTCCACCACATCCGCCAGCATGTCCTCAGGGACGATGACCAGGTCGCCGCGGCGGGAGGAGTCGGGGTCGGGCCGGTAGCGCACGGCGGAAGTGGGCAGGTCCAGCGCGGAGGCGATCCGGCCCAGGGCCTTGGACACGTCGTCGTTGGTCTGCTCACCGGCCTCCACCGCGAGCGGGGCGGTGACCCGGTTGGGCTCCACCTTGGCGTTGCCAATCTGCGCCCGAGCCAGGCCGACCTTCTCCAGCAGGCCCTTGTCGCCGTTCTGGCCGGCGGGGTCGTCGTTGCGGCGCAGGATCATGCGGATGTTCCACGACAGCGCCACCACCGGGGCGCCCATCAGGTACAGGTCGGGCAGCGGGCCCGCGGTGGGTCCGGCCAGGCACGCGGCCGTGGTCCACGCCGATGCCGCGGCCACGGTGATGGCGGAGTGGAGGCGCCGCTGGGGGGTGGTGGACTTGCCCATCCACCACGTGGCGCCGGTGAGCCCGACGGAGGCGAGGGTCAGGCCGACGCCGGCCGCCGCGCTCTGGGCCCACTGGAGGCTCCCGAGCCCACCGGCCATGCCGACACCGGCGGCGGCCACCCACGGCGGCAGATGCGGCATGGCCCGTTGGACGAGGTAGGCGCCAATGCTGCCCCCGCCACCCTCACCGGGGAGCAGGCCGGAACCGGTGTACTGGGCGACCATCCCGTTGTCGAGGAAGTCGGTGTGCCGCACGCGGCGGCCAGAGCTGTTCCTTGCCATGGCAGGCGACCTTCCTTACTGCTGGTCCCAGTTCATGACCGGCTGCTGCGGGCGCCGGGCACGGTGACGGACGCGGTTGATCTCTTCCTCGAATTCCTGCTGGAAGGTCGCGTAGCAGGCGGCGGCGTTCTTCGCGGCGCTGCGCAGGTCATCGGCGGCCTTGTTCATCTTCCGGGCCACCTTCTGAGCGCGGATCCGGGAGCCGAACGCCCGCCCTTCCGGGTCTGGCACGGCCGCGAGTACGCCCTTGAGGATCTCGGTGCCCATAGCGACCTCGATCGAGAGCGTCACCGCCGCCGCCCGCAGGGTGTTGCAGTAGTTCCGTACGAGGGCCGGGGAGCTGAAGTCCGGTGCGGGAAGCAGGGCTTCGGCGTGCGAGCGGCGCCCGGCGGAGCCGCCGGCCTGCTTGTTGTTGTTCACGGTGACGTTGATCGGCGGGACGAAGGAACCGCCCATCGCGCCGACGAAGCCGCCCGCGGCGGCCCCAGCGTTGGCGAACTTGTTGCCCTTGCCGTGGTCGCCGTTCGCGCGAGGGCGGGTGAACGGCTGGGTGGCTTGCCGGTTCGCGAAGTTGCGGACGGCGTCGGCGCTGCTGCGTCGGTTAGCCATGTGGTGATCTCCTCAGGTCAGTGGGTGTGGCGGACGACGAGCCAGGCGGTCTGTGCGGTGAGCCAGATGAGCAGCCACAGCAGCGCGAGCGGCCCGGCGAGCGGGCCGAACCCGGCGGCCAGTGCCAGCCACACCGCGGCGAGCGTGGCGAGCGCGGCCAGGCCGATGCGCCAGGCGAGGGCGGCGGCGCGGGCGGGGCGGCGGCGCTGCATGACCAGCACCCACCCCAGCGGTGCGGCGGCCACGGGGGCGATGACGAGAGCGGACCACCAGGCGATCAGGTGCAGCAGCCCGGCCACGAGGAACGCGAGTACGGACAGGCTGGTGGGGGCGAGGGCGCGGCGGAACGTCCACAGGCTGCGGCCCACGAAGCCGAGTGCTTCGCGGGTCAGGGAGGGACGCTCGGGGACGACGATCACGAACGGGTCGGCGCCGCGGCGGCCGCGCTGGCGGGGGATGCGGACGGTGTGGATGCCCGCGGCCGTCTTCACGGTGCGAGTGCGGGTACGGCTGGACACAGCGAAACTCCTAGGTCGAAGGGGTTCAGGCGGCGCGCTGTTCTTCGGCGGCCAAGCACCGGCCGCACATGCCGTGCGAAGTGGGGATGCAGTAGCCGACGTCGAGCCGGCAGCGCGGACAGGTACGCCGGGCGGCGTTGGCTTTGGACAGAGCCGCCCAGCGGGCCGGGGTCATCGCACGTACCGGCTTCGCGGCGTCGATGCGGTAGAGGTAGGCGACCAGCGGGCCCCGTCGTCGGCGAGGCCGTTCGATCTGTGCCGCCACCTCCTGACCACCCGGGCGCAGCCCGAGGGCGCGGAGCTGGCGGCGGGTGGCCAGGCCGTCCGGGGCGAGCCGCCACCGGTAGACGGGGACGGCGCCCATCACTGGCCTGTGATGGCGAGTTCAGCGCGACCGCGGGCCGCGGGGTCGCGGTGTTCGGCGTAGCGGTGGGAGACCCAGCCGATCGACCAGCCACACAGCTCCGCCGCCTGCCGCACCGACAGACCCGACGCAAACGAGGCAGCCACGATCCGGCGCGCCTGATCCTCTTGCAGCTTCACCTCCGCGGGGCCGCGCTCCAGCAGCGCGGCGCGTTCACGCTCGGCCCGCTCCTCGCGTTCACGGCGTTCACGCTCCGCCTGCTCGGCACGCTCGCGGCGCTCGGCCTCGGCCCGCTCCCGGGCCTGCTGTTCACGGTGCAGCCGCTCCCGCTCACGCTGTTCACGCTCGCGTTCACGGCGTTCACGAGCCTCCCGCTCGGCAGCCTCAGCCCGCTCCCTGGCCTCGCGCTCCTCGCGTCGCCGCCGCTCCTCGCGCTCGGCCTGCTCGCGCGCCAAGCGGGCTTCGTGTTCACGCTGTTCACGCGCCAGCATGGCGGCGTGCTCGCGCTCCTCACGGGCCTCAGCACGAGCCTGCGCGGCCCGCTCCCGGGCCGCCTGCTCGCGCCGCTCCCGCTCGGCCTGCTGCTGGGATTCCCGGGCCGCCACCGCGGCGGCGATGGCCCGGCGGTAGGCCAGGCTGGTCTCCGCCGTGACGATCAGCAGCAGCGGCGCCACCGCATGGACAGCCACGCCGACCAGGTCCTTCTTCAACGCGGAGTCGGCCGTGTTGAGCGCCAGTGTCATCAGGCCGGTCATCCACCGCAGCGTGATGGGCCAGCGTCCGCCGTGCCCGCCCAGGCGGGCCAGCACGTCATCGAGCTTGACCACGATGACCACCGCCGCGTCGACCACGAGCGGCAGGATCGGGGCCGTCCAGTCCCACTCCTCGGCAGTGTGCTTGGCCATCAGCGGTGTGACCGTGAGGATCGAGTACAGCATCGCCCCGCACACGATCAGCCACGTGCCGCCCGACAGGGCGCGCTCTGCTGAACGGGTCTGAACACTGTTCACGCCGCCCCCTCAACCAGCTTCGGGGCGGGCATCTGGGCGCGGCGGAAGCCGTTGGAGGCGGGGTTGTAGATGAACGCCTCACACCGCCACTTGAACGCGGGGGCCGGGTGTTCACCGCAGGGCTTCCACACGTGGTCCGCCGGCATGCCGTGCGTGGCGGTGTCGGCGTGAGCCTCCTCGCGGGTCGCGTAGATGGTGTGCGGCTCGCCGTAGTGCAGCAGCACCGTCAGCGTCCGCCCCTCCAGCGACTCGCCCTCCCGCTCCTGCCGAAGCCGGCGGATCTCGATGTCTCGCAGCAGCAACTCCTGCTGCGCGGTGGACAGCTCCTCCATCGCACGCGCCAGGAGTGCACCCACCTCGGCCGTGGTAGCTTCCGCCCGCTCCGCGCGGTCGGTGACGGCGTGCAGCTCGCGGACGTGACGGCCGAACGCCTCGTTCGCCGCGGCGCTGGTCTGCCTGGCCTGCTCAACGGCGGCGCGAGCCTCGTTCTCCAGCCGGGTGATGTGCGCCCGGGTGACGATGCGGATCATGCGGCACCGCCCGTCTGCCCGGCCAGGCCGTTGACGAGGTCACGGTGCGCGGCGAGCACGCGCCGGCGGGCCCGGCGGATGCGCCGCTCGTCCAGCACGGTCGGGGTCCGGTCGATGACGACGATCTGCGCGTCCAGCAGCTCCATCTCCGCACGGATCACGGGCATCTCCGCCTCGATGGCGTCCAGCTCCGCATCCGTCGGTTCCATCCAGTCGGCGAACGCGGTAACAGCGTCCTGAACAGTGACGATGTGGTCCATGGGTCGTGGTCTCCCTTGCAGGTGAACGGCCCGAACGCGGCTCCCGGGTGGCACCCCGGGGGCCGCTCGCCGTTGAAGTCGGTAGATCCGGCTCCCCACGCCCCGCCCGTACGGCCTCCGCGACGTGCGCGGGCCCGGACGGACGAGGGAGGCAACCGGCCGCAGCGCTAGCCGCTGCGATGGCAGGAAGAGAGCGGACCGGATGGGCCGCGAGCGGGTGTTCCGCTCATGGGCCGGGACAGCGGCGCCCGCCGGCCGGTCCGTCGCGGGGGCGCCGAGAGTCTTCGTCGGTGCACTGGAATGCCTCTCAGGCGAGATCAACAGGGGTGAATCACTGCAAGGGGGACCCACGTCCCCACCCTCCGGCCGTTGCTCGCGGTCGCCGGGCCACCTCGCCAGTACGGGCCGAAACCCTGTTCTGCCTGGCCTTCAGCGGGATTGCAGCGTCCCCGCCTTCTGCGCATGCGGCATGAAGCCGCCTCCCGACCGAGGTGTCGCGTCGGTCGTTGCAGTACCTGTTTTACAGATACTGCATGAGGGTCCGTCAAGTACGTCGAAGGAACCTTCGGTTTTCGCGCCGGGACTTCTTGGCGCACATTCAGGATCGCTGCAGCTCAGGGGAGTTGGGCACCCCGCACCTAGACAGCTAGAGGCCTTCTGGCTACGGTCAAGAAGTCCCTAGAAGTCCCTACGGGGGTGCAGATGTCGAACGAGCGCTTACGGTCCGCCCTCCTCGCCCGCGGCATGACCGTGCAGACCCTCGCCGAAGAGATCGGGGTGATCCCGAAGACGGTCGAACGCTGGATCACGCAGGGCAAAGTCCCGTACCGGCGTCACCAGTACGCAACCGCGGCGGCGCTGAACGTCGACGTGACGACGCTGTGGGATGACAGCCGCGCTGTCGAGAGCGCAGCAGATCTGACCAAAGCCGAGATCGTGGCCGTCTACCCGCATCGGCACGTTGTGCCGTCAGTCCTTTGGCGTCAGATGTGCGAGCGCGCCACGGAGCGCATCGACATCCTCGTGTACGCCGGCATCTACCTGGCGGAAGACCCGCTCTTCTTCTCGACCTTGAAGGAGAAGGCCGAGAGCGGTGTTCGCATCCGAGTGCTCATGGGCGATCCGGAGTGTGAGGCCGTCATCCGACGCGGCATCGACGAAGGACACCGCATCATGGACGGCAAGATCCGCAATGCGCTGGTCAACTACCGCCCGCTGTTCACCAGCCATCCCGAGATCACCTTCCGCCTGCACGACACGGTGCTCTACAACTCGATCTACCGTGCCGATGACGAGATGCTGGCCAACACGCACGTGTACGGCATCGGCGCCTACATGGCGCCCGTGTTCCACCTGCGGCGACTCCCCGGAGCTGGTCTATTCGACACCTTCGCCAATAGCGTTCAGCAGACCTGGGAAGGTGCCAGGCCAGTAACCGAACGCGACTTCACGGGAGCTTGAGCATGGGACGCATCGACTACCTGCACGATCCGGACGCCCCGCCGGCGAACTCGGTTGTGCCGTCCGTCGTCGCGTTCGTGCAGAACGACGCGGGACAGGTGCTGATGATCCAGCGCTCCGACAACGGGCGCTGGGCGCTGCCCGGTGGTGGTCACGACGTGGGGGAGTCGATCAGCGACACAGTCGTCCGCGAGGTCTGGGAAGAGACCGGGATCAAGGCCGAAGTCGTCAACATGTCCGGGATCTACACGGACCCCGGGCACGTGATGGAGTACGACGACGGCGAGGTGCGCCAGCAGTTCAGCATCTGCTTTCGTGCGCGGCCGGTCGGCGGTGAACTCCGTACGAGCAACGAAACGACTCAGGTCCGCTGGGTCGACCCGGCGGACCTGACGACGTTGGACGTGCACCCCACGATGCGGCTCCGGATCGACCACGCCATGGATCAGGCGCGCGCGACTCCCTACATCGGCTGACGCTTTGCCGCGGCGACCCGTTCGAGCACGCGGGACGTGCAGGCGAGAATCTCCGGTTCGGCCCGGCGGATGAACTGCCCGATCAGGCTGTCCGGCCCATACCGCCCGGCGATCTCGTTGATCCGGTCGATCGGGTTCGTGGACGTGCCGTCCGGTGTGGTGTTCATGTCGCAGTAGCAGAGCGCGTCGTTCAGGTGTGCGCTCTCGCGGGGGAACTCGCCCTCCAACTCCTCGCGCATACCGCGCGCTTCCGCCTCCATCCAGGCGCAGGAGTGGTGGGCGACCAGGTTGATGACGCGGTTGTCGGCGCCGGCCACGTCCCGGAGGTAGCGGGCTCCGTCCAGCGAGTGGAAGCCGGTCTTGGCCAGGTCCGGCGCGTAGCCGATGTCGTGCAGGACCGCGGCGGCCTCCAGCAGATCGGCGTCTTGGTTGAGTACGAGCGCGATCGTGCGGGCCCTCTCGGCGACTCCGAGGCAGTGCTTCCACCGCCGCGGCAGTGGTTCGGCGAGCAGGGACTCAGCCAGGGGATAGGCCCACTCCGTCAACTTCGGCAAGCTACGAACGCTCCTCTCGCGTCGGCACAGCGCGGACCGTCCGCACTCTGCCCTGTCCGCCGCCCGCCAGCACGCCGACGGCCTCCAGCCTGTCCAGAGCCTTGCTAATGGTGGGTCGCGAGACTCCGAACCGCGTAGCTAGAGCAGATGCGCTGGGGAACGTTGCGCCTACTTCAAGTCCTTCATCCGTAATAATGCCCGCGATCCGGTCTTCCAGCGGGCGCCTGTCGACTCGCTCACCTGCTCGTACGACTCGCCACCGCCCCCCTGGCACCGGTTCGGCGACGCCGTCCTTCTGGAGGACGCCGAACGCACGGAGGGCGACTCCGCGCGAGATCTTGTGCTCGCGCATGAGTTCCATAGCAGACGGTAGTTCCGTCATATCTGGGTTCGCCTCGATTTGGGCCTTCACTGCGTCCGCGACCTTGACGAAGGTCCCCCGAGGACTGACTTGCTGCGACACTCGTTCTCCCTCCCTGCTCGGGTCCCACCCTCCAAGCCTCCCATGCCCGCAAGGCTACGCAGCGAGTGATGATGGATGGGGTGAGGCTGGTCGCATTTGCTATTTGGCCCGCATTCAACGCTTTCGCTTGTTCTTGCGTGCCCTTTTTGGTTTTGTTCCGCTTGCCTTTTTCCGCCGCCCGTTACCGGCCGTCAGGCGCATCACTTGGGCCGCTGCGGCGCCCCTGCCTGTTCGGACCAGCCATGTACTCAAAATCACGCCAGCATGCTCGTGGCCCCCGGAAAGAGCGATATTCAGCAGTCTCTCCCCGTCCGCGACATACCCTGCACGGATGCATATTTGTCCAGCTAGGCAGCCAGCATGTGTGTGTTCCTTCAGAAGGGCAAGGTTGAGCCAGCTCATGGCCTGATTGTAAAATCGCCGATTGCTCAGTTCGCGACCAAAATCGCAAATGTCAGAGGGTGTAGCAATATGCAATGCACGCCGGAATTGTATCTCAGCCTCATCTGGATCTCCGTGCTTAGCAAGGAGATATGCGTAATGGAATGATGCAATCTCCGCACCGGCAGCGCTTGCCTTACGGTAGAGCTCCATTGCGCCCTCTGGATCGTCTAGGCCTTGGAGTCGGACCGCGAGATTGTAGGCGCATTTGGGGTCGTTCGCCTCATACCCCTTGCGCCAATACTCCTCTGCCCTTTCATTGTCGCCTGCGTCGAGGGAGATCATAGCGAGTTGATTGTAGGCCGATGCTTCGCCTAGCGTAACCGCCCGTTCAAGCATCTCTATCGCGCGGCCAGTGTCACCTTCCCTCGCAACCAGATTGGCCCAGTTGGCGAGCGATCGGGGGTTACCCTTGTTAGCTGCCTTTTTGAACCATTCCTGAGCCTCTCCTATAGCACCTTCCTCTCGAAGCGCGACGCCGAGGTTATTCATTGATAGAGCATTTCCTCGTTCCGCCCCTATTTTCCACCACTTCTTGCTGGACTCTGTATCGCCGAGGCGTGCGTACGTCTGCCCTAGGTTATGGGCGGCACCCCCACTTGAATCTGTCGCGTCAGAATCTGCGATTCGGTGCCACCAAGCGACTGCCTCTCTATCGTCGGGCAGCGCGTATGCAAGGTGATAAACCGCGTGAGAGTCGCTCTTTTCGGCACCGATTCGAAATAGGTCTACCGCCTGCCTGATACGTCCTTCCCGTTCATATTGAGTGCCCAAGTAGATTGATGCGTCGATGCTTCCGAGGTCGACAGCTTGGCGCCACACGGTCTTTGCTTGCTCGGTTTTATCCAACTTCAGGTAAACGCGTCCGAGGTTGATCCGTGCAGGGATGGGGTGTTTCTCTAGGTCGTCCGCCCATGCCCTTTCAGCAACGTCCCAAGCTTCGTGCTGGACGGCGGCCATTCCGACGTGGAACGAGAGGCTAGCGAGCTGGGCATAGTTTAGGGCGCTCTCCCAAGTTTCCGACGGAATCGCCGGTGCCTCATTCGACCGAGCTAGAGCGTCAGGCAAGTAGTCGAAGACACGGTAATGCGACCCCGCTTTTATGGGGAGCAGGAAACTCGTTACTCCGTAACGGCGCCGCGTTGCCCAGTCAAGAGCGGCATCAAAGCTTTCTGGCCGTAGGAGATCGCCGCCCAACCTGTTGAGATAAATCTCGTGCAATTCGAGCAGGACGGATAGTGGAATTTCTGCAGTGATTCCGCACCGGGCGAGATCGACCGCAGCTGCCACCAGTGAAGCTCCACGTGGGTTGCCGCCAGGGCCGTCAGCGAGAGACCACTGCTGATAAAGGCGGGGGCCAGCAGCCAAATATTCAGCAACTCCGAATAGTCGACTGTGGGCTACGGCACTGGTAACTCTGGAATCGTGAACTCGGCTTGCCCGCGCGAGTTCTGTTTCATTCCAGATTCTGGGTACCACCACGGTGTCCAGTTGGTCAAGCACGCGGGAACCCAGGGCATTGTGTCTGCCTAGGTCGTCGAGAGCCTGACCATCCCCATCGATTGGAGAAAGTCGCCGATACTGTTCTGCCCGCATAGTAGCGATACTGCGGATATTGAACTGCCTCAACACCGTCAAAACCGACGGTGTTAGCCCATCGGGGCCTATGTATCGTTCAAGGTCATCCAGCCAAACAAAGCAACCGTCTTGGGACTCAATTATGGCCTTCAGGTTGCGAATCAGATCCGGTCCATCAATGGGTGCCCAAATCTTACTGTGCGGGCAGGTTGCCAGTAGCCCTTCAAAGGCTGACCGTGTCTTTCCGGCAGTCGAGTCTCCTACTACCAGAATGAAACCACCATGCGCATGGATCTCGGAGATATGGCGCCTGAGTTCCGTATCTGAAGTTCTGGTTACGTACTCTGGTAGCTGGCCATCCTGATTTGCTTCTGAACGGTGTACGCCAAATTGGAGTGGATCAGCAGAGGTGACGGGCACTGGATCGTAGGAACTCAACCCCTCAAGAGTTGCCTTCTGAAGGATTTCCGAAATATTCAGGTTCTCGGTGTTGATCTGAATGCCGGATCCCATTTGGAACACGCGACCTTCTTGTTCGGCGTGCCCCCGAAAGTAGCCTTGGAGGGAAGGAACGTGCCCCTCTTCCACGCTGTCCTCCTAGTCAGCTGTTGTACTGCACCCCGGAGCCCTGTTGATAGATGCGCGAGTTATCATTTGCGGTAGCCGTTTGGTTGATTTGATTGCCGGCTTCAGGGGATTTATCCTCAGAGATTTGCTGCCACAAGGAGACAAGGTCTTCTAGTTCTGCTGCGGCTTCAGGGTGATCCGCCAATAGGCGACGAAATTTCCCCTTCCACATCTGCTGCATCTCCGTGGTTGTCTCATCCAAGTCTCCACGCTCGGTCGAAGTCCCCAACTCGGTGCGGGATTCCTCAAGTTCCTGCTCAAGCACTTCTGGAGGTTTCGCGAGACGTGTATAAATGTGCGCGACCCTGCCCTTGGCGCGTTCCCAGAGATCAGTGGTCATGAGGGAGACAAGCGCGTTGGCGCTTGTGCTTGCTACAGCGAGCAGCGCGGGATCCATAGCGGCTCCTTGTTGCGGATGCGTGATCTCCCAGGCTAGGGAGGAAAGCCGCGCCGTGTACTAGGAATTTCAGATTCCGTGATCTCCACACAGGAGGTTGACATCAGTTGGTAGGGGATGGTAATGGCCCACTTGTGGCAGGTGTGGCTGCGCCGCCGTGGACGGCAGCGCAACCCGTGGTCTCACCGCTGGTCTCAGTTGCGGGGAATTCCATCAGTGGTTGTGGGGGTCTGCTGACGTCCGGCGCAGTCCCTGACTGGCACCGGCCAGCCATCGCCGTACCTGCACAGACGCCCGCGGACCAAGATCGGACAACTTGTAATGCGTAGGTCGTCGGTTCGAATCCGACAGGGGGCTCTGCTGGGACCCCAGGTCAGAGAGGCTCTGACCTGGGGTTTTGTCGTTGGCGGATGCGGTGACTCGGAGATCTCCTGATGTGTCCGTGGTTGTGATCAGGACCAGATGTAGGTCATCACCACGAAGATCACGACGAGAAGTCCGAGGGTCACCCCTCCCGCGGTGGCCATGGCCTCGTAGTACGAGGCTTCCTCCATCACCCTGTGGGCGATGCCCGCAGCACCACCACCGATGATCGCAAGGAGGACTGCGACCCGGGCGTCGTGCAGCTTGTTCCTCGGGGGCTTGTCCCCGGATCCAGAGAGCTGCGGACCGTCGTGCGTTGCCGTCATGGCTCGCTGCCTTCGTCAGTCGCCTGTGAAGGATGACCTGTCGGATTCGGACTGGCGAAGTTGTCCGGCCGCTGATGCGGCTTCACCCCAAGGGCTGCTCGGTCGGCCATGGCGTGGTCGGGGCCGGCGACCCGTCGTGCTCGGGTCCTCCACTCCTGCCGCTCCATGGATGCGACTGTGACATCCGGACGCCGGCAGGACTCGGCTTACGCCCGGACCGCCCCGTCGTCTGTAACGGGGGCTTGTCGTCAAAGAGATCGTGGCCCACGCGACGCCGGATGTCCCAACTCAGATGAGCATTTGTGGGCTTGGTCACCAGTCATCCGTACCGGTGACCGTCGGTGGAATCACCGCTGATCAGGGGCTAGTTGGCGCATTTTTGGAGGCCTTGATCAGTCCCGTTTGACGAGGGCCCGGTACATCATCTGGAGGGCTCCGCTCGGCGTCGATCGACCTGCTGTCGATTGACGGAACATCAGATGAACGAGCGGCACACGTGCTTGATGTCCGCTCCGGGCTGGTGTTCACGACGACCTGAGGCGGCGCCGGGCGCATGTTTGAGCCCAAGGAATCGTGCTCCGGCGTGAGAGCCCCCCGGGCTCTTGCGTTGTCCAGGTTCAGATCAATCCTGACCTGGGTTTCCTCAGTCGGCGGGCGATCTCCAACTGGCCGTCGTCCAGAGGGCGGCCGTCCTCGATGTCCCACAGGGCGTTCTGGAGGAGGCGGCCGAGGGTCCAGGCGCGGGCGCGGGGGCGGTCCAGGGCGAGGATGTCGGTCATGGCGTCGAAGCGCCAGAGGATGTCGTCGGCGTCGTAGCGGTTGTCGAGGGCGGGCCACAGTTCGAAGCCGGGGTCGCCCGCGAGGGGCTTGGGGTCGATCGCGAGCCAGGCGGCGCGGTCGGAGGCGAGGACGTTCTCGTCGTGGAGGTCCCAGTGGAGGAGCCGGTCGCCCGGTTCGTCGACCACCTCGCGTACGGCGGCGGCGCAGTCCGCGACGACGCGGCGGGCCTCGGGGTCGGGGATGCGGTCCAGTGCCCAGGGCGTCTGGTCGAGCATGGCCCGGGCGATGTCGCCGAGGCGCCGCATGCCGGGCGGGGCGGGGAAGGAGGTGAGGTGGGCGAGGAGCTCGGCGATGGTGGTGACGGCCTGGTGGGGATCCGGGACGTGGGAGAGCATCCGGCTCTCGTCGAGGCGCTCCAGCAGCATGGTGCCGGTGGGCGCGTCGTGGTCGAGGAGGCGGACGGCTCCGTCGCCGTCCCAGAGGCGCAGGGCGACCGGTTCCCCTTCGCTCTCCTCGTCGAGGATCTGGAGTTTGAGGACCGCGGGGGTGCCGTCGCGGCGGAGCACCGGGAGGACCAGGGCGGAGACGCCGTGCATGGGCGGTCCGTCGGGTTCCAGCTCCCAGCGGTCGAGGAAGCCGGCCGTCAGGTCGGGCAGTGAGGCGATGAAGGCGCGGCCGGCCTCGCCGTTGAACTTCTCCTGTGATGCCGCCAGTTCACGGGGAATGTCGATCACTCTCGGCACGGTAGTGGGGGAGTGGTGGCTGAGCATTCGAATTTGTGGGTGGCGGGCGGAGCGGGGTGCGTCAGGGTTCCAGGACCACCTTCCCCGCCGTTCCCCGCGTCTCCAGCGCGCGGTGCGCGGCCGCGGCGTCGGAGAGGGGGAAGCGGTGGACGGCCGGGGTGAGGCGGCCCGCCGCGGCCTCCGTGAGGGCGCGTAGTTCGAGGGTGCGGACGGGGTCGGGGCCGCCGGCCTTTTGGAGCATGACGGGGCCGAGGACCTCTACGGAGACGCCGTCGACGAGGTAGGGCCCGCCGTCGTGGATGCCCTCGCCGGACCAGCCGAAGACGATGTGCCGGCCGCCGGGGCCGAGCAGGGCGACGGCCTCACGGGCCGCGTCGCCGCCCACGCCGTCGAAGACGACGGTGGCGGTCCGGCCGCCGAGGTGGGCGCGGACCTTCGCGGGCCAGGCGGGGTCGGTGTAGTCGACGGCGAAATCGGCGCCGTTGGCGTGGACGCGGGCGACCTTCTCCGGCCCGCCCGCGAGGCCGACGACGGTGGCTCCGGCGTTCTTGGCGTACTGCACGAGGAGGGTGCCGATGCCACCCGCGGCGGCCGGGACGACGGCGACCGAGTCGGGGCCGAGGTCGGCGAACTGCAGGATCCCCATCGTCGTACGGCCCGTGCCGATCATGGCGACGGCCTCGGCGAAGTCGAGGTTCTCCGGGATCTCGTGCAGGCGTTCGACGCCGGTGACGGCCAGTTCGGCATAGCCGCCGGGGGCGAAGCCGAGGTGGGCCACGACCCGCTTGCCGAGCCACAGGCCGGCGACGCCCTCGCCCAGGGCCTCGACGACCCCGGCGACCTCGCGGCCGGGGATCGTGGGCAGCGGTGTCGGTTCGGGTGCCGGTCCCCGGGCGCCCTCGCGCAGGGCCGTGTCCAGGAGGTGGACGCCCGCCGCCCGTACGGCGATCCGGACCTGGCCGGGGCCCGGGCGGGGGTCCTCGACGTGCTCGTAGGTGAGGTTCTCGGCCGGGCCGAAGGCGTGCAGGCGGATGGCGCGCATGCGGGGCTCCTCGTGTGGTCGTGGTCTGCGCCCCCAGCCTTCAACCTCAAGCATGCTTGAGGTCAAGCTCCCGCCTGCCGAGGGCCAGCGACACCGCCGTCAGGGCGCTGTTGAAGGAGACCTCCGACAGCACGCCGGGGGCCGCGACCTGGTCGCCCGCGAGGTAGACGCCGTCGCCCCGGTCCACGGCGGGCCGGTCGCGCCAGCTGGTGCCGGGCAGGTCGACCGCGCCCGTACGGCCGTTCGCCACCGCCTCGCGCCGCCAGGTGACGCGCTCGCGCCAGCCCGGGAAGCCCAGGTCGAGCAGCTCCTCGGCGCGGGCGGTGCCGTCGGCCTTGGACTCGTGCGGGGCGACGGGGATCTGTCCCTGGATCAGCTGCTCGCCCGCGGGAGCGAGGCTGCGGTCCTGGGCGGTGAACCGTTCCAGCCAGCCGGGCGCGTCGAGGTCGGAGACCACGAAGGCGTCCCCGCGCCGGGTGCGCACGGCGAGGTCGACGAGGACGGTACGGCCGCTCGGCCAGGTCAGCGAGTCGTCGCCGAGCAGCCGCCGGGCGGCGTCGAGGGAGGTGGCGACGACGACCGGCGTGTCCGTGGGGAGCGTGTCGACGCGGGACAGGGTCTCGATCCGCACGCCCAGGTTCCAGGCGCGGGCGGCCATGCGGTCGATGAGGCTCGCCCAGCCGCCGCGCGGGTAGTGCGCCTCGGGCGGCAGCTTGGTGGCGCGGCGCAGGCGCTCCTGCACGAACGCGGCCGACAGGGAACCGGGGTCGTGGTGGAAGAGGGCGACGGCGGAGTAGTGGGCGGCGGCCCGGGCTCCCTCCTCGCCCGCGATGCCGGTCGCCCAGGTGAGGAAGTCGACGTCCACCGGTGCCTGCCGGCCGGTCCGGCGCAGCAGCTTCAGCATCGGGAAGGGCGGGGTGCGGCGCAGCGCGCCCTGGTGGCGCAGCCGCAGCCGGGCCGCCTCCAGGGGCGGGATCGGGGCGAGCGGACCGATGAGGTCGCGCTGCCGGAGCCAGGCCCAGTGCGGGCCGCCGTTGTAGAGGGCGTGCGGGCCCTCGTTCGTGCGGTAGGGGCCCTCGGCGGTGCGGGCCCGGCCGCCGAGCGTGTGGTGGGCCTCGTGGATGGTGACCTTGGCGCCCGCCTCGGCAGCGGTGATGGCCGCGGTCAGTCCGGCGAAGCCGCCGCCGATCACGGTGATGCGGTGCATGGCTGGGGTCTCCCTGCGGTCGTCGTGGTGGCCTGTCGGGAGTACGACGGTCCGAGCGCGCCGGAATGTGACATCGAGGGCGTTCACCCAGGTCAGGGCGTGTTGTCAGTGGTGGCGTGCAGCATGGGGGCATGGCGAGGAGAGCGGCGGGCGGTACGGGTGTGAAGGGCGCGCGGCGACCGGAGCTGCGGCTGCCGGTGCTGGAGCCGTACGAGGGCGGGGGGCTGGAGCCGGACGGGGACTACGACGGGCTGGAGTTCAAGGACGCCGACCTCGGCGGGCAGGACGGCTCGGGCGCGCGCTTCATGGACTGCGCGCTGACGGGGTGCGCGCTGGACGAGACCCGGCTGCGGCATGCCCGGGTCCTGGATTCGGCCCTGAGCGGCGTGCGGGGTGTGGGCACGGACCTGGCCGAGGCGACCCTGCGGGACGTGGAGCTGACCGACGCCCGCCTCGGCGGACCGCAGCTGCACGGGGCGGTGCTGGAGCGGGTGCGGATCCGCGGCGGCAAGATCGACTATCTGAACCTGCGCACGGCCCGGCTCAGAGACGTCGTCTTCGAGGCCTGCGTCCTCGTCGAGCCGGACTTCGGCGGGGCCCGTCTTGAGCGGGTGGAGTTCGTCGACTGCGCGCTGAAGGGCGCCGACCTCCACGCGGCGACCCTCGTCGACGTCGACCTGCGCGGTGCCGCGTCGCTGGAGATCAGCCGAGGGCTGGACCGGCTGTCGGGGGCGGTGATCAGCACGGCGCAGCTGCTGGACCTGGCGCCGGTGCTGGCGGCGCAGTGGGGGATCCGGGTGGAGGGGTGAGCGTCCGGCCCGTCAGGGGATCCGGGGGAAGCGGGCCTGGAGGGTCCAGATCGCCGGGTTCTCCGCGAGGTCGTCGTGCAGGTCGGTCAGGTCGGCGATCAGGTCGTGCAGGAAGTCCCGGGCCTCGCGGCGCAGTTCGGCGTGGGAGACGGTGAGCGGGGGCTCCTCCGCGCGCATCCAGTCGGCCTCGATGTCCACCCAGCCGAAGCGCCGCTCGAAGAGCATCCGGTCGGTCGACTCGGTGAAGTCCAGCTCCGCCCGCTGCGGCCGGGACGCCCGGGAGCCCGCCGGGTCCCGGTCGATGCGCTCCACGATGTCGCACAGCGCCCACGCGAAGTCGAGCACCGGCACCCATCCCCAGGCTGTGGACACCTCGTGGTCCGTCTTGGTGTCCGCCAGATAGACGTCACCGCAGAACAGGTCGTGCCGCAGGGCGCGGACGTCCGCGCGGCGGTAGTCGGTCTGCGGAGGGTCCGGGAAGCGGTTGGAGAGGGCGTAGCCGATGTCGAGCACGGATGTGATGGTGTCACGCGACCGTAGGATCGCGACCGTGGCCCGATCTGTACGTCTTGTCCCCGCCCTGCTCGCCTCCGCCCTCACCCTCTCCGGGTGCGACGGCGGAGTGCACGGCACACCGGGCGGCTCCGGCGTACGCGACCCGTACTTCCCGAAGGCGGGCAACGGCGGCTACGACGTCACCCACTACGCCCTGCGCCTGACCTACGACCCGGACGCGCACCACCTCACCGGCACGGCCACCGTCACCGCCCGCGCCACCCAGGACCTCTCCGCCTTCAACCTCGACCTCGACGGCCTGGAGGTCGACCGGGTCACCGTCGGCGGTGAGACGGCCCGCTGGAACCGCGCCGGGCAGGAGCTCACCGTCCGGCCGCACACCGACGTCGACCGGGACGACACGTTCCGCGTGACCGTCCGCTACTCCGGTGCGCCCGGGACCGTCACCGACCCGGACGGCTCCCGCGAGGGCTGGCTGCGCACCTCGGACGGGGTACTCGCGCTCGGCGAGCCGACGGGGTCGATGACGTGGTTCCCCGGCAACCACCACCCCTCCGACAAGGCGGCGTACGACCTCACGGTGAGCGTCCCGCAGGGCCTGCGGGCCGTCTCCAACGGGGAGTTGCGCGGCGAGCGGACCGCGCGGGGCCGGACGACGTACGTGTGGCACACCGGCGAGCCGATGGCGAGCTACCTCGCCACACTCGCGATCGGCCGCTTCGACATCAGCCGTTCCAGGACCCCGGACGGTCTGCCCGTGTACACCGCCGTCGACCCGGCCGAGGCGGGGGCGAGCCGGCCGGTGCTCCGGCGGATCCCCGAGGTGCTGCGCTGGGCGGAGCGGCGGTTCGGGCCGTACCCCTTCTCCTCCACCGGCGCGATCGTCGACCGGGCGGCCGACCTCGGCTACGCCCTGGAGACCCAGAACCGCCCGGTCTTCCCCGGCGCCCCCGACGTCACGCTCCTCGTCCACGAACTCGCCCACCAGTGGTACGGCGACTCCGTCTCGCCGAAGAGCTGGCGGGACATGTGGCTCAACGAGGGCTTCGCCACGTACGCGGAGTGGCTGTGGGAGGAGGACCACGGCGGGAAGACCGCGCAGGAGACCTTCGACGCGCTGTACTCCGACGACTCCTCGGACACCGATGACCCCTCGGACACCGACGACTCCTCGGACACCGAGGAGGCCGGGGAGTCCGTCTGGGCGTTCCCCCCGGCCGATCCGCCGAGCGCCGCGCGGATCTCCGACGCGCCGGTGTACTGGCGGGGCGCGATGGTGCTGCAGAAGGTCCGTCAGACCGTCGGCGACGAGCGGTTCTGGCGCATCCTCAAGGGCTGGGCGGCCGAGTACCGGCACGGGAACGCCGACACGGCCGACTTCACGGCCTACGTGGAGAAGCAGGCGCCCGGGGAGGACTTCGAGGCGATCTGGGAGGACTGGCTGTACGGGGAGGGGAAGCCGGAGCGGCCCTGAGCCCCTACGGCGTCTCCAGTCGCTTGCGCAGCACCGCGCACGGGCGGTCCAGCCGGCGGTCCCGGCGGTCGTCGATGATCTCGTAGCCGAGGGCGGTCCAGAAGGCGAGGGCCTTCGGGTTGTTCGCCAGGACGGCGAGGCGCACGGCCGTCCGGCCGGCCTGGCGGAAGCGGTCCTCCACGAGGGTGGCCAGACCGCGGCCGTGGCCCTGGCCCCGCAGGCTCGCGTCCACCATCAGCAGGCCGATCCAGGGGTCCGGGTCGGCGGGGTCGGGGTGGTGGGCGAGGGTGACGGCGATGCCGATCAGACGGCCGAAGCTGCGGGCGAGCAGGATCTCCGTGCCGGGCTGTTCCCACTCCTCGGCCAGGGCGGCCGCGACCTGCTCGGGGCGGATGTCCTTCGGGTCGGGGAAGTCGCCGGTGAGGGTGTGGAACTCGTGGTTGGAGGCGTAGAGGGCGGTCAGCTCCGCGAGGAGGGAGTCACCCAGGGGGGCCATGGGCAGGGGGTCGAGGATCACGTGGGGAACGTATCCCGAGCGGGGGCGGTGCGCCGTAGGGGATGCGGTGCCTTGTCCGGTGCGGATCGTCTGTGGCTTGTCGCGCCCACGCGGCGAAGCCGCATGTCGATACAGCCCCGCGCCCCTGAGGGGGCGAAGCCCCCAGGGCCGGTTGTCCGGCCCTGGGGGCTTCCCGCGAAACGCTTCGGTGTCCGTCAGACGTTCACGCCGAAGTCCTGGGCGATGCCGACCAGGCCCGAGGCGTAGCCCTGGCCGACCGCGCGGAACTTCCACTCGGCGCCGTTGCGGTACAGCTCGCCGAAGACCATGGCCGTCTCCGTGGCCGCGTCCTCCGACAGGTCGTAGCGGGCGATCTCCGCGCCGCCGGCCTGGTTGACGATGCGGATGTAGGCGTTGCGGACCTGGCCGAAGTTCTGGCTGCGGGTCTCGGCGTCGTAGATCGAGACCGGGAAGACGATCTTGTCGATGTCGGCCGGGAGGGCCGCGAGGTTGACGTTGATCGCCTCGTCGTCGCCGGCGCCCTCACCCGTGCGGTTGTCACCGGTGTGGACGATGGAGTTGTCCGGGGTCTGCTTGTTGTTGAAGAAGACGAAGTGGGCGTCCGAGTAGACCTTGCCCTGCGTGTTGACCGCGATCGCGGAGGCGTCGAGGTCGAAGTCCGTGCCGGTGGTGGTGCGGACGTCCCAGCCGAGGCCCACGGTGACGGCGGTCAGGCCCGGAGCCTCCTTGGTGAGCGAGACGTTGCCACCCTTGGACAGGCTTACAGCCATTGTTGGGAGTCCCTTCCCTCGTTTGCATGCGGCAAAGAAGCTGCGGAAATGAAGCTACAGCTACCCCCATGAACGTGGAGAGGGGTACGCGAGGTTCCAGGTCCTTTACTTTCTTTACCCGCGATATTCGGGTGACGTGGACCGGACAGGAGCGGGAACATGGACGGCATGTCCGGTCCCCATGTCATCCGCGGCTCCGTCTCCCTGCCCGAGGCCGAGCTCATGTGGCGTTTCTCGCGGTCGTCCGGGCCGGGCGGGCAGCACGTCAACACCAGTGACTCGAAGGTCGAGCTGAGCTTCGACCTGGCGCGCACCGAGGCGCTGCCCGAGGTGTGGAAGCGGCGGGCGCTGGAGCGGCTGGCCGGGCGCCTGGTCGACGGTGTCGTCACCGTACGGTCCTCCGAGCACCGCTCCCAGTGGCGCAACCGCGAGGCCGCCGCCGTACGGCTCGCCGCGCTCCTGGCCGAGGCCACCGCACCCCCGCCCAAGCCCCGCAGGCCGACCCGCATCCCGCGCGGCATCAACGAACGGCGGCTGCGGGAGAAGAAGCAGCGCTCGGAGACCAAGCGGGGGCGCTCCGCGCGGGACTGGAGCTAGGGGGTGTCCGCACAGTCGCGTCGTTCGCCCGGAGGGCGGGCCCTGCGGCGTCATGGGGGTCCCCCCTGCTCGAGCGAAGCCGAGAGCTTGGGGGAGCGTGCTCTCGGCGTGCCGGGCGGACGCCCGCGTACTGGTTGTACTCGGGTGTTCGCCCGGTGCGGCGAGTGGGGGTACCCCCTGCTCGAAGAGCTTGGGGGAGCGTGCCGGGCGTCGCGGGGCAGGCGGGACTTTGCGGACACCCCCTAGGTCGTCGACCGCCGCCGCCGCGCCCCCGGCCGCCGCTCGCTGGGCCGCGTCACCGGATCCCCGGCCTCCACGGCGGCGGCTCTCCGCTTCGCGCCGAAGTCGGCCAGGGCCTCCGCCAGCTTGAGCACGGACGGCTCCGGAGCCATGACGTCCACCCGCAGCCCGTGCTCCTCGGCGGTCTTCGCCGTGGCCGGGCCGATACAGGCGATCACGGTCACGTTGTGCGGCTTGCCGGCGATGCCGACCAGGTTCCGCACGGTGGAGGACGACGTGAACAGCACGGCGTCGAAGCCACCGCCCTTGATCGCCTCGCGGGTCTCCGCCGGCGGCGGCGAGGCCCGCACGGTCCGGTAGGCCGTGACGTCGTCGACCTCCCAGCCCAGCTCGATCAGCCCGGCGACCAGCGTCTCCGTGGCGATGTCGGCCCGAGGCAGGAAGACCCGGTCGATCGGGTCGAACACCGGGTCGTACGGCGGCCAGTCCTCCAGCAGCCCGGCGGCCGACTGCTCACCGCTCGGCACCAGGTCCGGCTTCACGCCGAACGCGATCAGCGCCTTGGCGGTCTGCTCGCCCACGGCCGCGACCTTGATGCCCGCGAAGGCACGCGCGTCGAGCCCGTACTCCTCGAACTTCTCCCGCACGGCCTTGACCGCGTTCACCGAGGTGAAGGCGATCCACTCGTAGCGGCCCGTCACCAGGCCCTTGACCGCGCGCTCCATCTGCTGGGGCGTGCGCGGCGGCTCGACGGCGATCGTCGGCACCTCGTGCGGCACGGCCCCGTACGACCGCAGCTGGTCGGAGAGCGACACCGCCTGCTCCTTGGTCCGCGGCACGAGCACCTTCCAGCCGAACAGCGGCTTGGACTCGAACCACGCGAGCTGGTCGCGCTGGGCGGCGGCGGAACGCTCACCGACCACGGCTATCACCGGCCGGCCGCCGTCGGGCGAGGGCAGCACCTTGGCCTGCTTCAGCGTCTGCGCGATCGTGCCGAGCGTGGCGGTCCAGGTGCGCTGCCGGGTGGTCGTACCGGCGACGGTGACCGTCAGCGGGGTGTCCGGCTTGCGCCCGGCGGAGACGAGCTCGCCGGCCGCCGCGGCGACGGAGTCCAGCGTCGTGGACACGACGACCGTGCCGTCCGACGCCCCGACCTCCGTCCAGCACCGGTCCGAGGCCGTCCGCGCGTCGACGAACCGCACGTCCGCGCCCTGCGCGTCCCGCAGCGGCACACCGGCGTACGCGGGCACACCGACCGCGCTCGCGATACCGGGGACGACCTCGAAGGGCACCCCGGCGGCGGCGCACGCCAGCATCTCCTCGGCGGCGTACGTGTCGAGGCCCGGGTCACCGGACACCGCACGCACGACCCGCCTGCCGCCCCGCGCGGCCTCCATGACAAGATGTGCGGCATCCCGCACCGCGGGGACGGGCGCGGTGGTTGACGTGCCGTCAACTACCGTCAGCTGGGGCGTTCCTGTGCCCGGAGTGGGATCCTGGGAAGGATCCGCGTCCGTGTGCACCTCGGAGACGCCCTGCCTGGCGTGCTGACGTACGACGTCGAGCACTTCGTGCTCGGCGACGAGGACGTCCGCGTTCGCCAGTGCCTCGACGGCGCGCAGAGTGAGCAGTCCCGGATCTCCGGGTCCGGCACCCAGGAAGGTGACGTGCCCGTGTTCAGGACCGGCGGAAAGGGTGGTGGGGCTCAATGTGCTCGCTCCCCCATCAGACCGGCCGCGCCCTGGGCGAGCATCTCGGCCGCGAGTTCGCGACCGAGCGCCATTGCCCCGTCGTGCGTCTCGGGCACGGGACCGGTGGTGGACAGCTGCACCATGCGCGTGCCGTCGGTGGTGCCGACGACGCCGCGCAGGCGCATTTCCTTGACAATCTGCCCGTCGGCCAGAAGGTCGGCCAGCGCGCCCACAGGGGCGCTGCAACCGGCCTCCAGGGCGGCGAGCAGTGATCGCTCGGCCGTCACGGCGACCCGCGTGAACGGGTCGTCGAGTTCGGCGAGCGCGGCGACGAGGTCCGCGTTGGCCGCGGTGCACTCGATCGCCAGGGCCCCCTGGCCGGGGGCGGGCAAAACCGTGTCGACCGACAGGAAGTCGGTCACCTCGTCACCCCGGCCGATCCGGTTCAGCCCGGCGGCGGCCAGCACGACGGCGTCGAGCTCCCCCTTGCGCACGAACCCGATGCGGGTGTCGACGTTGCCGCGGATCGGAACCGTCGCTATGTCCAGGCCGTGGCTGCGCGCGTACGCGTTGAGCTGGGCCATGCGGCGCGGCGAGCCGGTGCCGATGCGGGCCCCGCGGGGCAGGTCGGTGAACTTCAGGGCGTCCCGCGCGACGATCACGTCCCGCGGGTCCTCCCGCACGGGCACGGCGGCCACGACCAGCTCGTCGGGCTGCGTGGTCGGCAGGTCCTTCAGCGAGTGCACCGCGAAGTCGACCTCGCCCCTCAGCAGCGCGTCGCGCAGGGCGGTCACGAACACGCCGGTGCCGCCGATCTGGGCGAGCGCCTCGCGCGAGACGTCGCCGTACGTGGTGATCTCGACGAGCTCCACGGGCCGCCCGGTCACCCGGCTCACGGCCTCGGCCACCTGCCCGGACTGGGCCATGGCGAGCCTGCTCCGCCGGGTACCGAGCCTCAGCGCCTTGTCAGTCATGCCGGGCCTCGGTCTCTCTGGGTGGTGCTGTCCTCGGCCCGGGAGACGGCGGCGACCGTCTCGGGGTCGAGGTCGAACAGGGTCCGCAGCGCGTCCGCGTACCCGGCGCCGCCGGGCTCGGCCGCGAGCTGCTTGACCCGCACGGTCGGCGCGTGCAGCAGCTTGTCGACCACGCGCCGCACGGTCTGGGTGATCTCCGCGCGGTGCTTGTCGTCGAGGCCGGGCAGTCGCCCGTCCAGCCGGGCGATCTCGCTGGCCACGACGTCGGCGGCCATGGTGCGCAGGGCGACCACGGTCGGCGTGATGTGCGCGGCCCGCAGTGCTGCCCCGAAGGCCGCGACCTCGTCGGAGACGATACGCCTGACCTGGTCCACATCGGCAGCCATCGGAGCGCCCGCGGAGGCCTCCGCCAGCGACTCGATGTCCACCAGCCGCACCCCGGCCAGCCGGTGCGCGGCCGCGTCTATGTCGCGCGGCATCGCCAGGTCGAGCAGGAAGAGCACGGGCTCGGGCCGCTGCGGCTCCTCGACCGGCTCGGGCCGGCGCCGCTCGGGGATCCGCCCGACGGTGGCGACGGTCGCGGCGAGCGCGGCGATGGCGTCGGTGTCCGCGGCGGGGTCGAGCGTGCCCGGGCGGGCCGGGCTCGCGGTCCGCTGGCCGCCGCCGGCCGTGCCGTTGTCCACCCACGCCGCGTGCTGCTCCAGGTCGGCGGCGGCCATGCCGGCCACGGCGGCCTCGCCGAGCACGGAGAATCCGGCGGTGCCCTGCACCGCGGAGAGGTCCAGCGGGCAGCCGTCCTCGCTGCCGAGGCTGGTGCCGGTCAGGCCGCCCTGCCGCGCGTCCGGCCCGGTCGTACGGCCGGAGCCGCCCGGCGCCGCCGGTCCGTCGCCGCCGGTCCCGGCGTCCGGCTCGGGCGTCCGGCCCCCGACCGCATCCGCGACCGACTCGGCCGTCAGGACCAGGCCCGTCGCGCCGGTGCAGGAGACGGCGACGTCGGCACGTGTCAGCTCGGCCGGCACCGATTCCATCGGTACCGCGCGGGCCAGCACGTCCGTGTCGTCGCCCTCGGACAGGATCTGCGCGAGGCGCTCGGCGCGGTCGAAGGTGCGGTTGGCGACGACGACCTCGGCGACCCCGGCCCGCGCGAGCGTGGCCGCGGCCAGGGAGGACATCGACCCGGCGCCGATGACCAGGGCCTTCTTGCCCCGGGCCCATTCCTGTACGTCGCCGCCCCGGGCCAGCTGCTCCAGGCCGAAGGTGACCAGGGACTGCCCGGCACGGTCGATGCCGGTCTCGGAGTGGGCGCGCTTGCCGACGCGCAGGGCCTGCTGGAACAGGTCGTTCAGCAGCCGTCCCGCGGAGTGCAGCTCCTGCGCCCGGGCCAGGGAGTCCTTGATCTGGCCGAGGATCTGCCCCTCGCCGACGACCATCGAGTCCAGACCGCAGGCCACCGAGAACAGGTGGTGGACGGCACGGTCCTCGTAGTGCACGTAGAGATAGGGAGTGAGCTCCTCCAGGCCGACCCCGCTGTGCTGGGCGAGCAGCGTGGACAGCTCGGCGACACCGGCGTGGAACTTGTCCACGTCGGCGTAGAGCTCGATGCGGTTGCAGGTGGCGAGCACCGCGGCCTCGCTGGCCGGTTCGGCGGCGACCGTGTCCTGCAGCAGCTTGACCTGCGCGTCCGCGTTCAGCGAGGCCCGCTCCAGCACGCTGACCGGGGCGCTGCGGTGGCTGAGTCCGACGACGAGGAGGCTCATGCCGGCATCACGGCGGGCATGTCCCCGTCGGGCCCCTGGTCGGCGGAGTCGCTGCGGGCGGCGGCGGCCGGGAGCGCGCCGTCGGCGCTCGCGGCCTCCTCGCCGGCCTTGCGCTGCTCGTGGAAGGCGAGGATCTGCAGCTCGATGGAGAGGTCCACCTTGCGCACGTCGACGCCCTCGGGCACGGACAGCACGGTCGGCGCGAAGTTCAGGATGGAGGTGACACCGGCGGCCACGAGCCGGTCGCAGACCTGCTGGGCGGCACCGGCGGGGGTGGCGATGACACCGATCGACACGCCGTTGTCCTGGATGATCTTCTCCAGGTCGTCGGAGTGCTGCACGGGAATGCCGGCGACGGGCTTGCCCGCCATGGCCGGATCGGCGTCGATCAGCGCGGCGACGCGGAAGCCGCGCGAGGCGAACCCGCCGTAGTTGGCGAGGGCGGCGCCGAGGTTGCCGATACCGACGATCACGACCGGCCAGTCCTGGGTGAGCCCCAGTTCGCGCGAGATCTGGTAGACGAGATACTCGACGTCGTAGCCGACACCCCGCGTCCCGTACGAGCCGAGGTACGAGAAGTCCTTGCGCAGCTTCGCGGAGTTGACCCCCGCGGCGGCCGCGAGCTCCTCCGAGGAGACCGTGGGAACCGAGCGCTCCGACAGTGCGGTCAGAGCGCGGAGGTACAGCGGAAGCCGGGCGACGGTGGCCTCGGGAATCCCTCGGCTGCGGGTCGCCGGTCGGTGAGTTCGGCCAGTTGCCACGGTGCTCCTGCGGGTAGAGCGGGGCTGTAGGCGGTCATACGTCCCTACATGACCGCCCCGTCGAAAGCAGGCTATGTCTTTGTGAACGCGTGCACAAAGATGGTGTCCGTTTTGCCCGCCCAACGTGACCGGGCTCACGCGCCCCCGGCGCACGGGTGGGGAACCGGCACACAGGCACCACCGTTCCTTGTCTTCTGGGGGCAAAACAACACACTCTCCTCAGTGAATCCCGCCCCCGAGACCAAGTCGCCATCGATCCTAAGCGACCACGGGGGCCGCTTTGGACTGCTCGGTCAGTCGTCCCACCGGTCGGGATCAGTCGTTCAGCGCCTTGCGCAGGCGGTCCTCGTTCACGCGCCAGAACGTGTGCTGCCTGCCGTCCACCAGCACGACCGGGATCTGCTCCCAGTACTGGTCGTGCAGTTCCCGATCCTCGGTGATGTCCTTCTGCTCCCAGGGGACTCCCAGATCACCGCACACCTTCTCCACAACGACCTGTGCGTCATCACACAGATGACAGCCGGGCTTGCGGATCAGCGTGACGAGCCGGTCCCGAGGGGGCTTGCGACGGAAGAGAGGGCTCATGTCGGCCATTGTCGCGCGCCCATGGAGGAGGGGAACCCCGTAAGCGGCCAGGGGACGCGCCGATCGGGCCCGTACCGAGCGGCATCTTTAACGACACGCTTGCCGAGAGTTCACAGGCTTCAAACCTCGCGACTCCGGAACCCCCGAACAAACTGGCTATGCTCACGCCATGGCCGCTCTCGGATGGCTCACTCCCCGTAGGCGCTCCGCCACGGCGCGGAGCGTTTTGGCAGGCGAGGCCTCGGCGGAGGCAGCACGCAAGTCCTCACAGGAGGCTGCCGGCACGACCGAGGAACCGCAGTTCCCGGTCCACGGCGACGACCGGGCCGCCGCCTTCTTCGACCTGGACAACACCGTCATGCAGGGCGCGGCCCTCTTCCACTTCGGGCGGGGCCTGTACAAACGGAAGTTCTTCGAGACCCGCGACCTCGCCCGCTTCGCCTGGCAGCAGGCGTGGTTCCGGCTGGCCGGCGTCGAGGACCCCGAGCACATGCAGGAGGCCCGCGACTCGGCCCTGTCGATCGTCAAGGGCCACCGCGTCGCCGAGCTCCAGTCGATCGGCGAGGAGATCTACGACGAGTACATGGCCGAGCGCATCTGGCCCGGCACCCGCGCCCTCGCCCAGGCCCACCTGGACGCGGGCCAGAAGGTCTGGCTCGTCACGGCCGCCCCCGTCGAGATCGCCCAGGTCATCGCCCGCCGCCTCGGCCTGACCGGCGCCCTGGGCACGGTCGCCGAGTCCGTCGACGGCGTCTACACGGGCAAGCTCGTCGGCGAACCGCTGCACGGCCCCGCCAAGGCCGAGGCCGTCCGCGCCCTGGCCGCCGCCGAGGGCCTGGACCTCGGCCGCTGCGCCGCCTACAGCGACTCGCACAACGACATCCCGATGCTGTCCCTGGTCGGCCACCCCTACGCCATCAACCCGGACTCCAAGCTGCGCAAGCACGCCCGCGAGCTGGACTGGCGCCTGCGCGACTACCGCACCGGCCGCAAGGCCGCCAAGGTCGGCATCCCCGCCGCCGCGGGCGTCGGCGCGGTGGCCGGCGGCACGGCGGCCGCCATCGCCCTGCACCGCCGGCGCCGCTGACCGGTCGATCAAACCGGAACACCTTCGTTTACGGGATGACAAACCCCGTAAATCCAACTGGCGTACCCCCACAACCTCATGTCCAGTCCTCTTGGCTGCACACGGCCACAACACGCCCTGGACTCAGCCGCAATCCGAATCTTTCCGATCAACAACCGCTCACGCTGCGGCACTTGATCGGGCGTCAATCGGTTACGGAAGCGACGTAATCGATGATTTGAGCAACTCGGTGTAGCAGCGCCTGCACGAAGCGTTATTCTCCTCAGACGCAAACCGGTACCCCTCCGTCGCTACGACGGGTGAAAGGTCCCGCACTGCACGTGATGGAAGCTCTGCCTCTGGGAGTCCCGTGTACCCACACGTCGGGGTTGACGCCTCGGGCCTGGCTACGCTGCGCGCAACGGTCCTCGACCTGTTGCGCGGCTTCGTCCCCACCGCGTACGCCGTCCCCGCATTCGCCACCGCCGCGCCCGTCGGCCCGTGCTACGCACTGGCCGACGGCAGCGCCGCGGTCGGCAGACGAGGCCGCCCGTCCGGGGCGGCCACCGCCCGCCGCCCGGCGGCGGACAGCGACAGCGCCCGGATGATGGACCTCGTCGAGCGTGCCCAGGCCGGCGAGGCCGACGCCTTCGGCCGCCTCTACGACCAGTACAGCGACACCGTCTACCGGTACATCTACTACCGGGTCGGAGGAAAGGCCACCGCCGAGGACCTCACCAGCGAGACCTTTCTGCGTGCCCTGCGCCGCATCGGCACGTTCACCTGGCAGGGCCGGGACTTCGGCGCCTGGCTCGTCACGATCGCCCGCAACCTCGTCGCGGACCACTTCAAGTCCAGCCGCTTCCGCCTCGAGGTCACCACCGGCGAGATGCTCGACGCCAACGAGGTCGAGCGCTCCCCCGAGGACTCCGTCCTGGAGTCACTCTCCAACGCCGCCCTGCTCGACGCGGTGCGGCGGCTCAACCCCCAGCAGCAGGAGTGCGTGACGCTCCGCTTCCTCCAGGGCCTCTCCGTCGCCGAGACCGCCCGGGTGATGGGCAAGAACGAGGGCGCCATCAAGACCCTCCAGTACCGGGCCGTCCGCACCCTCGCCCGGCTCCTGCCGGAAGACGCCCGCTGACCGGACGACACACTCGGCGACAGTCAACTCACTTTCCGTGAAAGTCCGTTGACTTCCCCATCCGATCGTTCTCCGTCCGTAACCCAAGTGCCAAGCCGCTCGTTGTGCGGGATGCAGGCTCCCTGTGGTCACCCCCTGGCCGACTCCGATCACTCGATCGTGTGGTCGTGGTCAGGGTGTGCAACCCTCAGGACCCCCTGGGGAGTCGACCGTCATGACGAGAGGAGGTGCCGCCAGTGATCGCGAACGTATCGGCGCACCGGCGGGCGAACGCCTTCGCCCAGGCCTTGGAGGAGCAGTCCGAGCAGGGCACGGCGGCCGAGCAGTCCGAAGGATCGCCACCGGCCCCGGAAGCCGCGGAACCGACCGAAGGGGCGCGCCTGCTGGCGCTCGCCTCCGGTCTCGGCGCGCTGCCCAAGCCGGAGCTCGACCCGGAGGTCAAGGTCGTCCAGCGGGCCCAGCTGGTGGCCGCGTTCGAGGCCATGCTCCAGGAGGGCACCGCGGGAGGCGGGGCGACGGACCGTGCGGTCCCCGAGCAGCGCTCCAGCCGGGCCCGTGGCGCCCACCGCGCGGGCTCGCTGAAGAAGTTCCGGCCGCGTTCCCGCCTCGCCAAGGGCCTCACTGCGGGCGGGCTCAGCGTGGGTGTGGCCGCGAGCGCCTTCGGCGGCGTCGCCGCCGCCAGCTCCGACGCCCTGCCCGGTGACTCGCTCTACGGCCTCAAGCGCGGCATCGAGGACGTCAAACTCGGGCTGGCGGACAGTGTGGACGAGCGCGGCCGGGTCTACCTCGACCACGCCTCCACACGGCTCAGCGAGGCCCGCCGCCTGATGGAGCGCGGCCGCAGCGGCCCCCTGGACCACGAATCCCTGGGCGAAATCCGCCGCGCCCTGTCCGGCATGCGGCACGACGCTTCGGAGGGCCACCGGCTCCTCAGCGAGGCGTACGAGCGTGACCCGGACTCGCTCGGCCCCATCCAGGCCCTGTCCGCGTTCTCCCGCTCCCACCGCGAGGCCTGGGGCGAACTGCGCGAGCGGCTCCCCGTCCAGCTCGGGGACGTCGGCGACCAGGTGTCGTCGGTGTTCGACGCCATAGAGGAGGACGTCGCCCCGCTGCGGTCCCTGCTGCCCGAGCCCCCGGCCACGGGCGGCGGCGACGGCAGGCGGCAGGGCACCTCCGAGTCGGCCTCCACCGGCTCCTCCGCCACCGACCGCTCGGCCCGGCCCAGCGACAGCGGCGGCGGGCGCACCGACAAGGGCCGTACCGACAGCGGCAGCCCCAGCCGCTCGGCCGGCTCCGGCAGCGACAGCGACGGCCTGCTCGGCGGCAACACCGGCGGCCTGCTCGACCCGCCGCAGGACGGCGAGGCCAGCACCTCCCCGTCGGCGGACGGCGCCACTCCCGTCCCCGAGCCGGATGTGACGCTCCCGCCGCTCCTGCCCGACCTGCTGCCCGGCCTGGGCATCGACAGCGAGGACGCCGACTAGCCGGCGGCGGTACGACAGCGGGGGCGCCCCTTCGGCAAGGGGCGCCCCCATCGTCGTACCCGCGCGAGCTCGGCGAGTCGTACGCCGGGCTAGAAGAAGACCGAGCGGCGCTGCACCAGCAGCTTGTACAGCGTGTGCTGGATCTGCTCCCGGACCTGGTCGGTCAGGTTGAACATCAGCATGGGGTCCTCGGCCGCCTCCGGCGGATAGCCGTCCGTGGGGATCGGCTCGCCGAACTGGATCGTCCACTTGGTCGGCAGCGGAACCGCCCCGAGCGGCCCGAGCCACGGGAACGTGGGCGTGATCGGGAAGTACGGGAAGCCCAGCAGCCGGGCGACCGTCTTGGCGTTGCCGATCATCGGGTAGATCTCCTCGGCGCCGACGATCGAGCAGGGCACGATCGGCGTCCCGGCGCGCAGGGCCGTCGAGACGAAACCGCCGCGGCCGAAGCGCTGGAGCTTGTAGCGGTCCGCGAAGGGCTTGCCGAGGCCCTTGAAGCCCTCCGGCATCACCCCGACCAACTCGCCCTGCTCCAGCAGCCGGGACGCGTCCTCGGCGCAGGCCAGGGTGTGGCCCAGCTTGCGGGCCAGTTCGTTGACCACCGGCAGCATGAACACCAGGTCCGCCGCGAGCAGCCGCAGATGCCGGCCCGCCGGGTGGTTGTCGTGCACGGCGACCTGCATCATCAGGCCGTCCATCGGCAGCGTCCCGGAGTGGTTGGCGACGATCAGGGCGCCGCCCTCGGACGGGATGTTCTCGATGCCCTTCACCTCGACCCGGAAGTACTTCTCGTACAGCGGGCGCAGCAGGGACATCAGGACCTGGTCGGTCAGTTCCTCGTCGTAACCGAAGTCGTCGACCTCGTAGTCACCGGTGAGGCGGCGGCGCAGGAAGGACAGGCCGCCCGCGATCCGCCGCTCCAGACCGCCGTCACCGTCCCCGGACCGCTCCGGCGGCTGTTTCTCGGATGTCACCGGAACATCATCCTGCGGAACAGCCCTGGTGGGCAGGGGCTGCACCTCACGGACCGGCACGGACTCCGCGCCCGGGCGCCGGCTCGCCCCGCTCCGGCGCCGCTGGGGGCGCTGCGCGACGCTCCCCCGGGACCGGTCGTCGTCGAACGGAATGACCTTGGCATCCGCCATCGTTGATGCGCTCCTCAGTCGGCGCTCTGCGTCGGGGTCTGGCCGCCGCCCGCGAGGGGCAGCGCCGCGATCCGGTCGACGGCCCCCGCAAGGGCCTCCGGCGGAAGAAGTCCGGGGCCTTGGCTGCGTGCGAAGTCCGCGAACGTCTCCGCGGTCGTGTACTTGGGCTGGAATCCCAGCGTCTCGCGCATCTGGCCCGTGGCCACGACCCGGCCGTGGGTGAGCAGCCTGATCTGCTCGGGCGAGAAGTCCGTCATGCCCAGCGTACGCACCAGCGAGCCCGCCCAGGTGACGGCCGGGAGCAGCAGGGGCACCGTGGGGCGCCCGAGGCGCCGGGAGCACTGGGAGAGCAGCAGCACGCCGTCGCCGGCGATGTTGAAGGTGCCGCTGTTGAGGGTGCCCCGCCGGGGCTCGTGCGAGGCGATGCGCAGCACCTCGATCACGTCGTCCTCGTGCACGAACTGCAGCCGCGGGTCGTAGCCGAACACGGTCGGCAGCACCGGCAGCGAGAAGTACGAGGCGAGCGGGGTGTCCGCGGTCGGGCCGAGGATGTTGGCGAACCGCAGCACGCACACCGCGACGTCCGGCCGGCGCCGGGCGAAGCCCCGCACATAGCCCTCGACCTCGACGGTGTCCTTGGCGAAGCCGCCGCTGGGCAGGGACTTGGGCGGGGTCGTCTCGGTGAAGACGGCCGGGTCGCGGGGCGCGGAGCCGTAGACGTTCGTGCTGGACTTCACGACCAGGCGCTGCACGGCCGGGGACTTCTGGCAGGCACCGAGCAGCTGCATGGTGCCGATGACGTTGGTCTCCTTCAGGGAGGCCCGGTTGCCGCTGCCCAGCGGCGTGCCCGTCACGTCGAGGTGGACGATCGTGTCGGCGCCCGTCTCGGCGAGCACCCGCGCGATGGTGGGCTGCCGGATGTCGGCCTGGACGAAGTCGGCCCCGCCCAGATGGTGCTCGGGGGGCACCGCGTCCACGGCGACGACCCGGTCCACCTCGGGGTCCCGCTGGATCCGCCGCACGAACCGGCCCCCCAGCTGGCGGGCCACACCGGTCACGAGCACGACCTTGCCCAAGATCCGCGCCTTCCTTCCAGAAAACCTCTTGCCCGCCGCGTTCCCCCGTGGGGCCAACTTAGCGGGTTGTTGTTGCGCTGTGATGACCGCCCGATGCGGCAGGTGACGGAAGCAGCCGGACGTACGAGCCGATACACGTGTGGCCCCCCACCTGTGGGTGGGGGGCCACACGCAACGCTTTCGCGGCGTCCGCGTCGCGAACTTACTTCTTGTTGCGACGCTGAACGCGCGTGCGCTTGAGCAGCTTGCGGTGCTTCTTCTTCGCCATCCGCTTGCGCCGCTTCTTGATAACAGAGCCCACGACTACCCTCGCTCACTTCTCATCACTCGGTTGTTTGGGCGCCATGGGCCCACACGACCTACGAGGGGCTAGCCTACCCGCCCGAGCGCTGAGGTCGTAATCGAGGGGGCCAGGGTGATCCCGAGTGCCCTGTGAGGGACCACCCCGCCCCAGCCGTCAGGCGGTTTCCACCCCCACGTAACTCTCGCGGAGGTACTCGTGAACCGCTTGCTCCGGGACGCGGAAGGACCGCCCCACACGGATCGCGGGCAGATGACCGCTGTGCACCAACCGGTACACGGTCATCTTCGACACTCGCATCACCGAGGCGACTTCCGCCACGGTAAGGAACTGAACCTCGTTCAGAGGCCTCTCGCCAGCTGCAGCCATGACACACCTGAACCTTCCGCACTCGACGGCCACCGGCTTCCCCTTCCGGTGACTCTTCGTCGCTGCGTGCTCACTCCCCAATGTAGGGGCGGGTGATGCGAGTGGGGAAGAGGTGCACCCATCGGCGGCCTACTGTGACAGACACGCCCGATTGAGTACGTAGCGGGTAAGCGGCAGGTAGTAATCAGACCGCACGCCGTCATCAAGTGGAACGACGACGGCCACGGACCCCTCGGCCTCCCCGACGAACGGGGCCGGATCGTCCGCATCGGCCGGCCCGATGGCCTCGAACCCCAGCTGACCTGCTCCGCAGACCCACCCGTGGTCCCCGATCACCAGCTCCGGAAGGGGCCCGCCGGCCTCCGCGACAGCGGCCAGTACGGTACGAACCGGGAGAGGTGAGTGCGTATGTGCGCCGGGTGCACAACCGGGGCGTTTCGCGCCGGAGGTCCGCACCAGCGCGACTCCTCGTACGTAGTCGAGGTTGTACGTACGTAGGCCGAACCGGGTCGTTATGTCGACACAGCGACCCTGCGCGGGGGTGAGGACGGCACACCCCGCCGCCGACAGCGCGTCTGCCAGAGCGGCGTAGAAACCGAGCAGCCGGTGGGGGTGCCCGGTACCGAGGAGCACGGGCGCGCCCCTCCGGGCGGCCTCGGCGAGACGTTCCGCGAAGGCGTCCAGCGCGGCCAGGGTCCGCTCCGGTGCGATCACGTCCTGGCCGGAAGTCCGCCGGAAATCGGCTGGAACTCCACATCTGTCCGCCATCAGCTCGATCAATTCCCGCTGATTCCAAGCGCCTTCGGGATCAAGACCGAGCAGCACCCGGGGATCCCGGGCGGCGAAGAGCCGGTACCTGCGCAGGCTCTCCTCCCGCGAGGTCGCCACGGTCCCGGCGAGCCGTGCGCCGACCAGGTGCGCACGAAGGGCTTCGGGGGTCAGCACCTTGTGATCGTGCGCGACCGGCGCCGCGCATGTCCCGGGAACGGGCGAACACCGCACGGTCGGCGTACGCACCGGGCCCGCCGGGCCCGAACCCCGCAGCACGCTCTCAAGCCGACAGACCCCCCACCGGGCAGCTCAGGCCGGCAGGCCCCGCGCCGGACCGCTCAGGCCAGCAGACCCCCGCACACCGGCCCTCTCAAGCCATCCGGCCAGGCGGCGGGCCTCTCAGACCAGCAGGCCCCGTACACCGGGCCTCTCAGACCAGAGCTCCCCTCCCCGCGCCTCTCAGGCCAGCAGTCCCCGCAGCGGGAACACCGCCCGCCGGGACGCCAGCACCGCCTGGTCGAGACGGTCGGCGGGGTCGTAGCCCTCCTCCCAGGAGGACCAGGTGACCGGCCAGCGTCCGTCCGTCATCCGCGCCGGGGCCAACTGCCGCGTCTTCGCGAACACTTCCTGCCGCCACCCCTCGGGGATCATCGCCCCGGGCTCCACGGCCCGGCCGGCCGCGATCGCGACCAGGTGCGTCCACGACCGCGGAACCACGTCCACCACCGCGTAGCCGCCCCCGCCCAGGGCCACCCACCGCCCGTCGGCGTACTCGTGCGCCAAGTCGTGACACGCCACCTGCACCGCCCGCTGCGCGTCCAGCGACACCGCCAGATGCGCCAGCGGGTCCTCGAAGTGCGTGTCGGCCCCGTGCTGCGTCACCAGCACCTGCGGCCGGAAGTCCGTGATCAGCTCCGGCACGACCGCGTGGAACGCCCGCAGCCACCCGGCGTCCCCGGTCCCGGCCGGCAGCGCCACGTTCACCGCCGAGCCCTCCGCGGAGTCCGCCCCGGTCTCCTCCGGCCACCCGGTCTGCGGGAACAGCGTCCGGGGATGCTCGTGCAGTGAGATCGTCAGCACCCGCGGGTCGTCCCAGAACGCCGCCTGCACCCCGTCCCCGTGATGCACGTCGACGTCGACGTACGCGACCCGCTCGGCCCCGAGCTCCAGCAGCCGGGCGATGGCCAGCGAGGCGTCGTTGTAGATGCAGAACCCGGACGCGCCGCCCGGCATCGCGTGGTGCAGCCCGCCCGCGAAGTTCACCGCGTGCAGCGCCTCGCCCCGCCACACGGCCTCCGCCGCCCCCACCGACTGCCCGGCGATCAGCGACGACACCTCGTGCATCCCCGCGAACGCCGGATCGTCCATCGTCCCCAGCCCGTACGACTGGTCCGCCGCCCCCGGATCCACGGAGGCCGCCTTCACCGCCGCGATGTAGTCCTCCCGGTGGACAAGCCGCAGCGTCGACTCCCCGGCCGCCTTCGCGGCGACCACGTCCACCTCCCGGTCCAGCCCGAAGGCGTCGATCAACCTCCGGGTCAGGGCGAGCCGGACCGGGTCCATCGGATGCCCCGGACCGAAGTCATAGCCCGTTACTGCCTCGTCCCACATCAGCTGTGCGCGGCCGCTCATGCCCGCCACCGTATCGGTCCGGTTGAGCGGCGAACGACCGGGCGTACACGAGCGTCACCAGCACCAACACCATCGGCACGAGCATCGCCCCGCGGTAGCTCCACGCGTCCCCGAGAGCACCGACCAACGGCGAACCGATCAAAAACCCCACATAGTTGAAGACGTTCAGCCGTGCGACGGCCGCATCCGAAGCCCCCGGGAACAGCCTGCCGGCCGCCGCGAACGTCTGCGGCACCAGCACACACAGTCCCAGCCCCAGCAGCGTGAACCCCAGCATCCCGACCCACGCCCCCGGAGCGGCGGCCACCACCGCGAACCCGCCCGCCGCCAACAGCGCCCCGCCCCGCACCACCGCGACCGCCCCGAACCGCCGCACCCCGAGGTCCCCGATCGCCCGCCCCAGCAGCGTGGTGACCATGTACACGTTGTACGGCACCGTCGCCATCTGCTCCGAACTGCCGAGCACGTCCTGGAGGTACTTCGCGCTCCAGTTGGAGACGGTCGAGTCCCCGATGTAGGCGAAGGTCATCACCAGGCACAAGGGCAGCAGCCACTTGAACACCACGACCTGACCCTCGCCGTCCGCCCGCTCCTGGGCCACAGGCGTCGCGTCCCGGTCGTCGACGTACCACCGGCTCCCCACCAGCACCGCCGGCAGCAGCACCGCCACGACCGGCAGATACGACACCCACAACGCCAGATCCCAGTGCGCCCCCACCCACGCCAGCGAGGCCCCGGCGATCCCGCCCAGGCTGTACGCCGCGTGGAAACTGAGCATGATGCTGCGCCCGTACGACCGCTGCAGGCTCACCCCGAGCATGTTCATCGACGCGTCCAGCACCCCGACGGCCAGCCCGAACGCGGCGAGGGCCACGCCCAGTTCCACCATCCGCTCCCCGGCCCCGACCCCGAGCAGCGCCAGCAGCACCACGGGCTGGGACCAGCGCAGCAGCCGGCTCGGGGCCACCCGCTTCACCAGCCGCTCGGTGCTCACGCTCCCGATGCCGGCCAGGATCGGCACGGCCGCCAGAAAGGCGGGCAGCAGCGCGTCGGACACCCCGTACCGGTCCTGGATGGCCGGGATCCGCGTCACGAGCAGAGCGAAGGCGACCCCCTGCACCAAGAAGCTGAACGCCAACGAGGCCCTGCCGCGCCGCAGCACATCAGTCATGGCGGCGAGCGTAGAGCCCAGACCTACCCATGGGTAGATCCAGCCAAAGATGAATCCGACTCAGCTTCGACGGGCCTGCGGGCACGGCTCACACGAGCAGGTCGGCCAGCTCCCCCATGTCGGAGAAGAGCCGGGTAGCCCCGGCCAGCTTGTCCGCCGGTGTCATGGCGGTGAACCCGTACACGTCCATGCCGGCCGCGACACCCGCCTGTACTCCCAGCGGACTGTCCTCGACGACGACACACCGCTCCGGCGCGACCCCCAACCGCTCGGCCGCGTACAGGAAGAGATCAGGGGCCGGCTTGCCCCGCCCTACGTCCTGCGAACTGAAGATCCGCTTCTCGTCGAACCACCGGTCGAGCCCGGTCGTCCGGTGCCCCACCCGGATCCGCTCATGGCTCCCAGAGGAGGCCACGCAGTACGCCACCCCGTCCGCGGCCAGCTTCTCCAGGACTCCGGACGCTCCGGCCACGGCCACCAGATCCTGCTCGAACGCCGCGAACACCCGCGCGTGGAAGACGTCGTCGAAGTCTTCCGGCAGCCGCTGCCCCGTCCGCTCCAGCACCAGCTCATGAATCCGGTGCATCGCCGATCCCATGTAGTCCCGGATGGACTCCTCGTAGGAGGTGGGGTGCCCCAGTTGGGTGAGGTACGCCGCGAGCAACCGGTTGGAGATGGGCTCGCTGTCGACGAGCACACCGTCATTGTCGAAGATCACCAGGTCATAGCGCATGGCATCGACCCTAAACGCAGAAAACCCCCGTATCCGAAGATACGGGGGTTTTCCCAAAAATTGTTCGGCGGCGTCCTACTCTCCCACAGGGTCCCCCCTGCAGTACCATCGGCGCTGTAAGGCTTAGCTTCCGGGTTCGGAATGTAACCGGGCG